>JBMNOT010000225.1:0-3207 GCA_050943225.1 Christensenellales bacterium
CGGACATGTTCGCAGCCCCTTTCTTGGTGAATGGTATGATAACTTATTCTACCAAGCGGCTGCGTCCATGTCCCTTTCTTCTTGACGCTTTTCTGAATTTGCGCAATTTATGATACCTTATCAATATCTTGGCCTGGAATCCTGAACAAGCTGAAAGTATGAAGGCTGCATCTCCAGCCCATGGTCTTGCTGACCGGCAGCAGCTTATTCTGGCTTTGGCATGTCGGACGCAGGCTCGGTGTCCGGCAAACCTGCCGGCGGCTCCTGAAATGCCCGCCGGGACAGTATGATGAACACCAGCGCCAGCACGGCGACCGCGGCCAGGAACATCTCGATCTGGTATATGCTTGCGCCAAACACCTCGGGCAGTATCACCAGGGGCGCGTCTATCAGCATGTGAGCGAGCACCGCGAGACCCGCGATCCAGATCTTGCGCTCGCGCACCGAGATGAGTACCAGCAGCGACAGCGCGATCTGGATGATAAAGGTGAATATGCGCTCGATACCGGCGAGATAGGCGTCCAGCGGCTGCAATGCGGTCAGCTGGGATACGATCTGGTTGGCGACGTCCGCAGGCAGCTGTGCGGCAATCTGGTTGAACTGGCCGCTGTTGATGGAAAGCGCGAGTGCAAGGTTGCTGATGTTAGTTAGGCCCACCAGCGCCATGGCTTCGATGCCGCCGTGGCCCACGCCGAACGCAAAGCCGTCGATCCAGCGGCTGCGGTTTTTCAACAGCGTGCGGTAGCCGAGGTAGCGGCCGCCCTCTTCAAACAGCCCCGCCGTGAGGCCGAGAAAAATGCCGATGAGCCACGGCCGGTGCAGCATATCGTTATACCACGGCATGGTGGGCAGCACGTATTGCAGCAGCGGGATGCGGATAATCAGCTGGAAAACGACGAACACCGCTGCACCCACCAATACCGGAATAAACGCGCGCTTCTTCGCGATGAGAAGATAGAGTATTGAGCCGAGCGGCAGGCCAAAGCAGATAACAATGTTCACGATAAAAGCCGTGATAACGCCGGGATCGACCATGTGGGCAGACCTCCCCGATATGTGTTGATACTATAATGGTATTGCGATGGAGCCGCAGCGTCAACAAAAATAAAACCGGCGCAGAAAATCGCGCCGGTCTGTAAAGGTTCTGGACTATTTGCTCATCATGTATTCGTACATCGCTTTGGCGGCTTTCTTGCCCGCGCCCATTGCGAGTATGACGGTGGCTGCGCCCGACACGGCGTCGCCGCCCGCGTATACGCCCTCGATGGAGGTTGCACAGGTTTCTTCGTCCACGATGATGCCGCCCCATTTGTGCGTTTCCAAGCCGGGCGTGGTGGAACGCAGCAGCGGGTTGGGGCTTTGGCCGATCGCGACGACCACGGCGTCCAGCTCAATGTCGTACTCGCTGCCGGGAACAGGTATCGGACGGCGGCGTCCTGATCTGTCCGGCTCGCCCAGTTCCATCTTGATGAGGCGCATACCGCGCACATAGCCGTCTTCTGTGCCGAGTATCTCGGTGGGGTTGACGAGCAGGTGGAATATGACGCCTTCCTCCTTGGCGTGGTGCACTTCCTCCACGCGTGCGGGCATCTCCTTTTCGCTGCGGCGGTAGACGATGTACACTTCTTCCGCGCCCAGGCGCTTGGCGCAGCGCGCCGCGTCCATTGCGACGTTGCCGCCGCCGATAACGGCCACGCGTTTATGACGCACCACCGGCGTATCCGCTTCAGGAAATTTGTAGCCCTTCATCAGGTTGATGCGGGTTAAAAACTCGTTGGCGGAGTAGACGCCGTTGAGGTTCTCGCCCGGTATATTCATGAAGCTGGGCAGGCCCGCGCCCGTACCGATGAATATCGCGTCGTAGCCCATCGCTTTGAGGTCGTCGATGGTCAGCACGCGGCCCATCACCATGTTGGTCTCAATTTTCACGCCCATGCATACCAGCGCGTCGATTTCCTTTTTGACCAGGTCTTTGGGCAGACGGAATTCCGGAATGCCGTATATCAGCACGCCGCCCGGCGCATGGAACGCTTCGAATACCGTGACATCCACGCCCATTTTGGCGAGGTCTGCCGCGCAGGTGAGGCCGGCCGGGCCTGAACCGATGATCGCGGCTTTCTTGCCGATGGGAGCGCCGCATACCGGCTGCTCCACGCCCTTGCTGATGGCGTAGTCCGCAGCGAAACGCTCCAGGCGGCCGATGCCCACAGGCTCGCCCTTGATGCCGCGCACGCAGTACTTTTCGCACTGCGACTCCTGCGGGCACACGCGGCCGCAGATGGCGGGCAGGCCGTTGGTCTCGCGGATCTTGTTATAGGCTTCATCGAAACGCCTTTCGGCGATAAGCTCGATAAACTCAGGTATTTGCACATTGACGGGACAACCCTTGACACATGGCTGGTTTTTGCACTGCAGGCAGCGCATCGCTTCGTTGACCGCCATCTCATCGGTGTAGCCGAGGGCGACCTCGTTGAAATTAGCGGCCCGTACCTTAGGGTCCTGTTCGGGCATCGGCATCTTTTTTGGATCCATATTGCGTTTTGCCATTTATTCCACCCCCTTAAACAGGTTGCACGATTCGGTTTCCTGCTTTTTATACATACCCTGACGGCGCATTGCTTCATCAAAATCCACTTCATGACCGTCGAAATCCGGCCCGTCGACGCAGGCGAACTTGGTCTTGCCGCCCACGGTGATACGGCAGCCGCCGCACATGCCGGTGCCGTCGATCATCACCGGGTTCATGCTGACGATAGTTTTGATACCGTACTGCTTGGTAAGCTGGGATACATATTTCATCATAACCAGCGGCCCGATGGCAACGACGAGGTCGAATTTCTCGCCCGCTTCGATTTTTGCTTTCAGCGCGTCGGTCACAAAGCCCTTATTGCCGTTGCTGCCATCGTCCGTCATCACGATCAGCTTGTCCGACACAGCGCCCACTTCCTTCTCGAGAATGATAAGGTCCTTGGTGCGGAAGCCAATGATGCTGGTGACTTCTACGCCCATGGAGTGCAGTTTCTTGGCCTGAGGATATGCGATGGCTGTGCCCAGACCGCCGCCTATGACCGCGACTTTTTTGAAGCTGCTGTCGAAATGCGAAGGCATTCCCAGCGGCCCCACGAAATCCAGGATGTAGTCGCCTTCGTTCAGCATGCCCAGCTGAAGCGTGGTTTTGCCGACTTCCTGGAAAATGATCGTCACAGT
>JBMNOT010000226.1:0-3204 GCA_050943225.1 Christensenellales bacterium
CGTTTCCGCGCGGAGTACGTGGTGATGGACCCTGGCTACAACCCGGAAAACCGACAGCTGATACTGGATAACGCCAGTCTGCTGGTTATACCGGTGCGGCTGTTTGAGACGCCGATATTCGGCATCGTGGACAGGGTAGCCGACAACCCGTGCTACCTGTGCGCGCGCATGCGGCGCGGCTATCTATATAAGTATGCACAAAGCCTCGGGTGCAACAAAATCGCGCTGGGCCATCACTTCGACGACGCCATCGAGACCACGCTACTCAGCATGATGTACGCCGGCGAAATCCGCGCGATGATGCCCAAGCTGCGCAGCACCAGCCACCCCGGCATGGAGCTGATACGCCCGATGTACCACGTCCGCGAGCACAACATCGTCCGCTTTGCCCAGCGCCACTCGCTGCGCTTTTTGCAGTGCGCCTGCCGGTTTACCGAAAAAATCGCAAAGGGAGATCAGCCCGGCCGGTCCAAGCGGCAGGAGATAAAGCAGCTGCTCGCCCGCCTGCGTGAGCAGGACCCGCTGATCGACCGGAGTATATTCCACAGCGTACAGAACGTCAATCTGGAAAAGGTGATCGCCTGGCGGGACAAAAGCGGCGTCCATTGTTTTCTGGACGACTACTAAGAACAGAAAAGCCCGCCTTAGGGCGGACATTATATTACTCCGTTTTTCCGTCAGCCGTTGGGCCACAGTTCGGCTACCTGGGCATCAGAGAGTCCGAATTTTTTCTGCAGATCCTGGATGACGTAAGGGCGGCGTTCCTCGAGACAATTGCGCAGTTTCTTCACTTCATTCTCCCATGAGGACATAGACGACGGCGTGCCCCAGCGCTTGATCTGGCGGGGCATCTCGTCCCGTATGGCTTCCACCATCTCGTCGTATATCGACAGTATGCGCTCGGTGGACAGCGTGGTGTTCATGATCTCTGCGTACCGCTTTACAAATTTGTCGCGCCAGCCCGGGTTTTTGTACAGCGCGTAATACAAGCCAGTGTCGATAAACGACGTCACGTTGCCCATTTCATCCGTGTTGGTGATGCCCTCCGGGCTGAAAAATCCCCATGCGATCGCTTTGGGGTTGGAACCTTTGAGCCCCCAATCCAGGTCAAACAGCATGGGCCGCCATGTCAGCTTGTTATCAGTGGTGTGCGTATACTTCTGATTATAGTAATCGGAATTGGCGATATACGTCTGAAACACGAGGTAATCCGTGAAATAGTCCACGTCGATCAGCGACATAAACTCTTCCCATTTCGCCTCGCTGCCCGCGCTGCTCCCGGCGATGGCGAACAGCTTGTTGATCTGCGCCGACGTTCCCACATATGCGTATTTGGTGGCGCGCACAAATTCCACTTTATCGGTATCAATCCCGAACTTGGAGGCAAGGTAATCCTCGTTCTGGTTCTCCTTGAACTCATACAGCCCCCAGTACTTGCCGTTGATATACACCGCCGCGAACTTGGACTGCATGTTGAGGATATTGAGGCCGTTTGCGATGGTATGGAAATACGCGTCGCGCAGGCAGGTCAGCCCCCTGTCCTGCCCCATGTTGCGCAGCGACAGCGATTTATACGTTTTGATTTCGTAGTCTTCGAAGAAAGGATATGTGACGGAGGAAAGCCCGTAGCCTCCGCGCAGGTACAGGTTGAGCGATTTCTGGTTGTACGTGCGTGTGCTGGCGCCAGCAACCCGAAAGCCTGCCGGGAAGCGCACGCCCAGCGTACCGTCCGCCTCGTAATACTCCACATACCCCGCGCGTTCGTATTTCTGGGTACGCAAGACGCTGCTGTATACGTACTGGAAGTCGCTCGGGGTCATGGACAAGCAGACCATCGGCAGCGAATGCTTTTCGTCAAAAAGATACGTCGCCACCATCTCGTCGCTGGCGAGCTTCCCCGGCGCGATGGCGATCGCCCGCACCGTCACGCCCTCCCGGTCCGCTGGCCTGGATATCGTGATGGGCCCGGTATACAGCGTGGAGGAAGCGGTGGGCGTGGAACCGTCGGTGGTGTAGCGGATCTCTGCGCCCTCGGTAGTGCAGCTCATCTCCAGCGCAAACGGCGCAGTCTGGTAACCTCCGGGCACGGAAAAAGAAGGCACGGCGCAATAACCGCTCACCGTGCCGCCGTCATTCTTGGCTCCGGGCGAGGGCGTGGTGAACAGCGCCAGCATCCTGTCCCCCCCGTCGCCTACGACGCCCCAGGTGAGCCCCGGCCGCAGCACGCCCGTTGGCATCTGGTCCAGCACCACCCCGGTCGGACTGGTTAAATACAGCGTCTCGCCGGAGGCGCGGATACCCAGCTCGCCCGATATGCCGTCCGCCGAAAAATTTGATATGACGGCATAGTCCCCTGCCTTGACCGTGATAGGGCCGATGGGCCACTTCTTAAGGTTTGCCCGCGAGTCGGACAGGTAATAGCCGGAAAGGTCTACGTCGGTGTCCTGCCCGTTGTATATCTCCACCCAGTCCGCTTTGCCGCTCTTGGCAGCGCTCACAGCCGCCACTTCGCTGATCATCAGGCCGGAAGACGCCGCGCCTGCTGCGGCGCTGATCTGCGCAAATCCCTTGGTGGTATTGGGGGCAAGCGGCGTGGGCTGCGGATAGTACAGCCATTTTCCGTCCGCGGAAAGCCCGTACGACACGTTGTCCTGAGGGTTCTGCGGCACATCAGCCGTCTCATAGGTTCCGGTACTCATCTGCGTCAAATAGAGCTTGGTCTCGCCCGCGCCCAGCCTGAAGCTGGCGTGCAGCTCAGTGCCCGTCCGGTCCTTGCCCGACAGGAACACCAGCACATACTCGCCCGCTTTCACCTGCCGGCTGGGCAGCCGCCATTTGAGCAGCCTGTTCTCGTTGTCGGACAGCGCGTAATCCCCGAGGTCCACCGGGCCGTTTGAGGCGTTGTACAGCTCCACCCAGGCGCTGCGCTCGCCGTCCTCGTCTATTGCGGAAAACGTGTTCTTCAGCAGCATCTCGCTGATGCGCAGGGCGCCGACGCTCTCGGCAAAGCTGCCGCTTTCCAGCGTGGGGCCGCCGTTGGCCTCCCCCGGCGTGGGCTGCGTGTAGTAAACTGCCTTGCCGCCATCGCCCGGCCCTACGGACAGGCCCGGCACGATGTCGGAATCCCAGGAGATCATATCCACGATGGCGCCCATGCTGTTGGTCACCGCGAGTATGTGCTCATCCGCACCGATGCTGAACGGC
>JBMNOT010000227.1:0-3182 GCA_050943225.1 Christensenellales bacterium
TTCCCCTGACGGTAGTACCCCGGAACTACCCGCGGCAACGCCAATACCGGTGCAGACGCCCCAAGAGCCGGTCATGCTGGAGCAATATCGGGCGCTTTACGAGCAGAACACGGACATGGCGGGCTGGGTCAGGGTAGACGGTACGGGCATCGACTATCCCGTCATGTATGCAGCGGATGATTTTTACCTATCGCACGGCTTTGATAAGGCGGAATCCAGGAGCGGCGTCCCCTTCATCGACAAGCGGTGCGCCATAGTGCCGTTCGGCACCAACACGATCATCTACGGCCACCATATGAAAAACGGCACGATTTTCGCGGGGCTGGAAAGCTATGAGCACGAGGATTTTTTCGAGAAACACCCAACCATCCGTTTTGACACGCTGTACGAGCAGCGGGAATACGAGATCATCGCAGTATTTAAAAGCCAGATTTATAGAAAGAGTGATACGGTTTTCAAGCATTACAACTTCCTGAACGCGGAGGATGCCGCGGCCTACGACGAGTACATCGCCAATATCAAGGCGCTTTCCCTCTATGATACGGGCGTGACCGCGGCGTATAAGGACGAGCTTATCACGCTGGCCACCTGTGCCTACCACACGGAAAACGGCCAGTTTGTCGTTGTGGCGAAAAGGATTAGTGGCTAAGTGGAATGCCTGCAGTAAAATTTGACAGCCGTTTTTGGGCAGCCCGGTTCTGCAGGCATCTCTTATTTCTTCGGGGCGGGAGCTTTTACTATGATCAGTTCCAAAGTATCTGTATGCAGGTTTTTGACATTCATCTTGGTCTGATAAGGAATTTTCAGCAAGGTACCTGAACCATACTCATGGATTTCTTGCTCATCCAGTCCAATTGAGAGCGTACCTCTTATGACGGTCATATATACGTTTGAATTGGAAAAGTGCTCAGGAAGGCCCTCGTCTTTATTAAACACCATATGCAGGTAATGAACATTATCATCAAACATGACCTTTTCTACCGCCTTTTCGTTGCCTTTTGTTAACTTGAAAACTTGCTCTACCATACTCTTACCCTCCTATAAATACCTAATAAGAAACAGCGCCAGCCCATGCCCCGATTTTACCATACAATCCGGCTCGTATATGCTGCAATTGCAACAATAAAAAAATGATAATTTCTATTTGGAATAGTGTATTGCATCCTTTGGACAAGCTTTCTGACAGTTTACGGCAAGCCCCTATACGAGGGTAATAATGATTGCAACCGTCAGCCATAACCCTATTTTTTCTAAAGGGCTTACTTCGGTTTTCCCGTTTTTCTTTTCAACTTCGAAAGAATATATGGTTTCAAAAAAGGCTTGCGTCAAATGCCGGTTTCGTGTATTATTTCATTAAATAATGTGTCATCTAAATAGTCAAAGCATTACACAATAATCCGTTTATATCGTTATCTCGAAGAAAGCGTATTCGTTGAAGCGCTTTCTTCTTTTTTAGCAGTTTCCCGTTCACAAGCGGGAAAAGAGATAGCCGTCCTTATAAAATATGGAAAAATTCTGGATGTTGCATTCCTTGATCATCCGGTTAACGCCCGGCCACGGGTTGGCATGCAGCTCCTTGTAATAGGCCAGTTTTTCCGGCCGTACCTTGATCACCTGTCCGAATCTTCTCATTCGTTTACCCTCCTTTTCCTCGTGCAAACACCCCATGTAGACAGAGCCTCCGGGGAAGTTTGCTATTTTACTGTGCAGCATGCCGCCGCATCAGATCAGCTGTTCTTAGCAGGTGTTATGCATGCTTTCACATGAGCGAAACTTTTGGTTTCGGGCATACCTGAAGCGCCTTTTACCGCTGCCATATGCACTTTAACTGACTGCAATTTGATGGTAGCACAATCTCTAATAATTAACAATATTTGCCGCAAATATCAATCACACTCATTAACCCGGTTGATAATGGCTGCGGCAGCATCCGTAATCTCCCTGAGGTTAGAACCATCCAGTTTCCTCATATATCAGCGGAAATGAGCTGCAGCCCCAAGATGAGCAAATAAACCTTCTCTGTCAAAATAAAGAAGCGTGTGGAACGCTCCTTTTCTCAACTAACATTTCACGATGCCCGCTTGCCGCCCCTTACCACAGGCTCCGGTGTTCGCAGCACCCCTATTGTATCCCCAGCCGCGCCATCACCGCCTGGGTGATCGCCTTTACCAGCTCGTCCTCGCTCACGGCATCGTTCTCGGTATGCCCCGCCGCCGCATCGATATCCCGGCCGCCGCAATATCCATCCCCCAGATATCCAAAATCGCTTTTCCCGAAAACATCGCGCCGCACGCGGAACAGTTCGCTCACCTGCTGGGGCGTCAGGCCCTGTTCACCGCCCAGCAATCGCGCGTATAGTATGATGCTCGCATAGTGCTCCAGCGTTTCCATTTTATAATAGGCGTCAAACACATCGCTGCCCGCGGTCAGCGCACCGTGATTGGCAAGCAGTATGGCGTCCGTGGTCTTCACAATGTCCCGTATGGAATCGGGCAGCTGCTGCGTGCTGGGCGTCGCGTAGTCAGCCAGCGCAACGCTGCCGATCGAGAAAACCACTTCGGGCAGCGCCACCTTCTCACACACCTTCCGCGCCACTGCAAAAGCGGTAGCCTTTTGCGGGTGGGCATGGCAGACCGCGCATACATCCGGCCGGTTTCTGTAAACTTCCAGATGCATCTTGATCTCCGACGAGGGTTTTTTCGCGCCTTTTAACACCTGGCCCTGCATATCCGTAATGACCATGTCATCCGGGTTCATGTAGCCTTTGGACACGCCGCTCGGCGTGATCATAACGGTATCCTCCGACAGCCGGACGCTGATATTGCCGTCGTTGGCAGCCACAAACCCCTTCGCGTACATCCTTTTGCCCACTTCCACGATGTCATTGCGCGTTGCCCATTCGTTCAACAATGCATCCTCCCTGATGTTGATACTTTACCATACCAAATTCCGGCGGTTTTTTCAAATATTTCGCCCCAACCCGGCAATGGCATCCAGCATGATATGCCAGCTATACATATTGCAAGAATTATATGCTGGCACAAAATATGCCTGATAATATACAAGATAAGGTATCATAAATTGCGCAAATTCAGAAAAGCGTCAAGAAGAAAGGGACATGGACGCAGCCGCTTGGTAGAATAAGTTATCATACCATTCACCAAGAAAGGGGCTGCGAACAT
>JBMNOT010000014.1:0-17679 GCA_050943225.1 Christensenellales bacterium
ATCCCTTTTGTCGCTTGGTTATTCAGTTTTTGAGCTAACCTGTTTGCCCTCTGCCCTTAAAAGCGTTGATTTTACTGGGTTTTTGCTTGTTTTCTTATGTCAACGCTCTTAAGCGAGGCGGTCTTATTATATATGGAGGCAGCCGGTGTGTCAGTCGATAAATTCGTCTACGACCTCTATTTTGTGCTCTTCCGGGAACTTCAGCACATGGCAGTCCGTCGCATAGGTCCTCTCGGGCAGCGCGCACAGTATGTGCACCTTGTCGCATTTGTACGGGAAGCCTGCCGCATGCCAGACGCCCGCTTTCACGTTAATCACCGTGCCGCGCGGCAGCAGGAAGACTTCAATGTTGTCATACGGCACCTCGTCCTTGCCGCAGGCCGGCGCCACGTGCATCAGGTAGTCGCCGTCCAGGCAGATAATCGTTTCGTGGCAGTAGTCGTGATACTCCACCGTATCGATGATGCGCGGCCTGCGTGCTTCCACCACGCAGGCCGAGTACGACACCTGAGTCGCGCAACCCAGGCTTTGCTGTACCATGTCGCGGTAAAACTCCACCGGCGGTTCACCCAGTTTGTCGCCCTGGGGCTCAAGTATGCTCGCAAAGCTGCCGTAGCGCGCGAACGCTTCCTTTGTCAGCCTGCGAATTCCGACCTTTTTCATGCGCTTCCTCCTTTCACTTGGCGGCGGTATTATATCAGCATACCGCCCGTCACATCCACAATTGTACCGGCAATGAATCTCGCCTTTTCCGATGCCAGAAACGCCACGACGTACGCCACTTCGTGCGCGGTGGATATGCGGCCCACCGGAATGCGGTCCTCATAGTATTTGAGCCAATGCGGCTGCGAGAGCTTATCCTCGTTGAGCGGCGTGCGTACCATGCCGGGCGCCACGCCGTTGATGGTGATGCCCTTGGCGGTAAACTCGCGGGCCATCGCCTTTACCATCAGCGTCAGCGCACCCTTGGCGGTCGCATAATGCGCGTGGCCGGGCGACGTCACCGAGAAGCCGGATTTGGACGAAATGCAGACGATATGCCCCTCAACGCCGTGCTTTAAAAAGTGCATGCAGGCGCGCTTGGAGAACAGGTACGTGCCGTTGAGGTTGATGTCAATCACCCTTTTCCATTCTTCGTCCGGCATCTCTTCGATGGGCGTGGTGGGCCAGATGCCGGCGTTGTTGACCAGCACGTCCACATGGCCGTATTCCTTTTCCGCCAGTTCGAATATCGCGTCGATGTCCTCAGCCTTGCTAATGTCGCCGTAAACAGCCATGCACCTGGTGCCAAACCTGTCGCACAGCGACTGCGCGAACTCCTTCGCCTGCGGCTCTCCCACGATATAGTTAACGATCACGTTCATGCCCTCGCCCGCCAGCACCTCGCAGATGCCTGCACCCAGGCCGGTGCTGCCGCCGGTTACAATTGCTGTCTTGCCTTTAAGGTTGAGATCCATAGCATTTCCCCTCCGTTATTCGTTGGGCGGCAATATGCCCTCTACGTCGTCATGCGGCCGCGGTATCACATGCACGCTGTAAAGCTCGCCGACGCGCTTGGCAGCCGCTGCGCCCGCGTCCACCGACGCCTTCACTGCGCCCACGTCGCCGCGCACCATCACCGTCACCAGACCGGACCCGATCTTCTCCTTGCCGATCAGTGTCACGTTGGCCGCTTTTACCATGGCGTCCGCCGCTTCGATTGCGCCCACGAGACCTTTGGTCTCAACCATGCCCAATGCCTGTTTTTCCATGCCTGTCTATCCTCCTCAACATAACCCCGAAAGCTATGTCCCCCGGTTAATACTCGTTCTTGGTGATCTTCACGTTACCGGTGGGGCACTGCTTGGTGCAGGCGCCGCAGTTAATGCAGACCGGGTTGCTGCTGCCGCTACCTCCCTCGCCCTTCACGATCAATATGCCCTTGCTGGTACCCATGCGCTCCGCACCCGCTGCGATCATCTGGTCGCAGATCTCGCGGTTGTTGATGCCGGTGGACGCCTTGACCTTCATAGAATTGCCCACCGTCCGCTTCATCAGCCGCACGTCCTCCACCGTCGCGCCGCCCGAGCCGAAGCCGGTGGATGTTTTCACGAAATCCGCGCCCGCCTGTTTGGCCAGCTCGCACGCGCGCACCTTCTCTTCGTCGGTGAGGGCACTGGTCTCGATGATGACCTTCACCAGCGCCTTGGGATGCGCCGCGTCTACTACGGCCTTAATGTCCTCATACACCAGGTTGTAGTCGCGGTCCTTCAGCGCGCCGATGTTGATGACCATGTCGACCTCTTCCGCGCCGTTCTTGACGGCCTCTACCGTTTCCACAGCCTTGACGAACGTGGTGGTCGCCCCCAGCGGGAAGCCGATCACGCAGCACGTCTTGACGCCGGTGCCCTTGAGCCGCTCGGCCACGAATTTGACGTGCGTGGGGTTCACGCATACGCTGGCAAAGCCATACTGGATAGCCTCGTCGCAGAACCTGGCGACGGTTGCCCTTTGGGTTTCGGGTTTTAATACGGTGTGGTCGATATACTTGGCATAGGCCGCGTTGTAACCGCTGCCCTGCGGCGGTACGGGCGCCGGCGCTGCGGCCGACTGGGCCTGCGCCCGGCTCAATACCTGACTGGTCACTTCAGCGATGATCTTATCGATATCCATATGTATCTCCTTTTCCTAAAGGCCACGGGGCGGCTTACAACACCCCCGACCTGCTATATTTCTTAGTGCATTTCACGGCCGCCGGTCACGTTGAACGCCTGGCCGGTGCAATAGTCTCCCGAAACAGTGAGGAAGAATACAAAGTCTACCACGTCCTGAATATCGGTGAGACGCCCCAGCGGTACCTTGGCGGTAAACTGCTTCACTACCGCCTCGCGGTCCATCTTGAGGTTCTCGATGTAGCCTGCGCTCACGTTGGACCACACGCCCGTCGCGTCGGTGATGCCGGGGCAGATGGCGTTGATCTTGATGTTGTACTTGGCGAACTCATACGCAAGAGCCTGCGTCATCACGATCACTGCGCCCTTGGCCGCGCTATACGGCACCATCAGCGCGGAGCCCGTCTTGCCCGACTTGGACGAGAAGTTGATGATCTTGCCGTCCTTATGCTTTTTCATGCTGGGCAGTGCGCCCTGAATACAGTAAGCCGAGCCGTATACGTTGACCTTGAACATCCGGTCGAATATCGCCTCATCCACGTCTTCAAACGGCCTGTTGTCCACCACGCCCGCCACGTTGGCCAGCGCGTAGATGTCTCCCAGGTCGGCCACGATCTGCTCAAACGTCTTTAGCACAGCCTGCCTGTCGGTGATGTCCAGCACATAGCTCCTCACCACGTAGCCTTTGTCCGCAAGCTCCTTTGCCGACTCCACCACCAGCGGGTCGATGTCAATCATGGCCACTTTCGCGCCCGACTCGGCATATTTTTTCGCCACGCCAAAGCCGATGCTCTTGGCCGCTCCTGTTACCACGCATACCTTGCCCACAAGTTTGTCTGAACTTAAATCCATTGTGATACCCTCCATATTTGAATAATTGGATTTTTAACATTCACCTTTTAGCTGCCTGACCAGCTGGCGCACATTCGGGCTCTGAAACAGCATCGAACCCGCCACCAGCGTATCCACGCCGAGTTCATGCTTGGCGCGCGCGTTCTCCGGCGTCAGCCCGCCGTCCACCTGGATCTCGAAGGAAAGCCCCTTCTCGCGGCGCAGGCTTACCAGCTCCTCCACTTTGGCGTCCATCTCGTCGATATAAGCCTGGCCGCCAAAACCCACGCACACCGTTACCAGCAGCACTGCGTCCACCGCGTGCAGGTAGTGCGCGATGCTCCGGACAGGAGTAGCGGGATCCAGCGCGACGCCCGCCATCTTGCCACTTTCACGGATATATTTGATCATTTCAAAGGGATGCGATGTGGCTTCGTGATGAAACAGTATGAGATCCGCCCCGGCGGCCGCAAACTTTTTGATGAAATCCTGCGGCCGCGATATCATCAGATGCGCGTCCTTGCGCATTTTGGTGGCCCTGCAGGCCGCTTCGGCGACGCACAGGCCCATCGTCAGGTTGGGCACAAAGTGGCCGTCCGTCACGTCTATATGCAGCACGTCGCACCCGCCCTGTTCCATACGGGTGATCTCCTCCTGAAGCCTTAAAAAGTCCGCCGAGAGTATCGATGCCGATAGAGCGAGCATGGCATAACCTCACATATCCGTTTATACTGTCATCATAAACAGCCTATGACATTTTGTCAACGCGTCTCGAATTTATTGCACATTTGTTCAAGTTTTTGCCGCGTTCTACCGCGCCGCCTGCAATATTATATGAAATTCTGATAACATAATGAACATATGTGAGCATTTGCTTGACTTTTTTCAAGCGAATGTCTATAGTCATTTTCAGAGGATACTAGGAGGTTTTTTCATGGATGCGGGCGCGACCGACAAGCGCGATCTTCTGATCGCAGTAGCCAAGATGTACTATATTGAGGGGCTGTCTCAGCAGGAAATCGCGCAAAAGGTACACGTATCTCGGCCCACGGTGTCGCGCATGCTGAGCACCGCCCTGCGCGAAGGCATCGTCCAAATCCGTATTGACGACGTGTCGTCCTACGGCCTGGATCTGGCGCGGCGGCTGAGGCAGCGGTTTGGCGTATATGCCATCGTGGTGCCGGGCAGCGACAACCCCGAGGAGAGCATGCAGAACGTCGGGGCGGCTGCCGCGCGCTATCTGGAGGCCAACGTGCCGAGCGGCTCGCTGCTGGGCATCGCCTGGGGCTCCACATTAAGCCAGGTCGTCAAAAATATCCGACCCAACACCGTCAAGAAGATCGACGTTATCCAGCTCATCGGCGGGATGAGCGACCGCACCAAGGACACCGACGCCAACGCCATGGCGCTGATGCTGTCCCGGGCCCTGGGCGGAGACAGCTATCTGCTGCAGGCGCCGTTCATAGTGCAGAGCAAAGTGCTGCGCGACCTGCTGCTGGACGAACCGCACATCCGCGAGCATTTTGCCAAAATACTGGAGTGTTCCACGGCTGTGGTGGGTCTGGGTTCTACCAATCCGGAACTGTCCGCGCAGTTTCGCTCCGGCCACATCACCTATGAGGACGCCAAACGTTTGCGCAGCGAAGGCGCTGTGGGCGATATCTGTGGCCGCTATATCGACATCCAGGGCAACCAGTGCCACACGGCCTTAAACGACCGGATGATTGCGGTCACGCTGGAAGACTTAAAGAAAATTCCCGTCGTAGTAGGCGTCGCTTCGGGCCAGATGAAAACGGATATCATCACCGGCGCGCTGCGCGGGCGTTACATTGACGTATTGGTAACCGACGAGCAGGCCGCCGTATCAGTGCTGGAGATGACGGAATCATAAAAACCGCCCCGAGGCGGCAAATCGGCTAAGCGATAATTAAAGGCAGCGGCCATAAACTGCTGCCTGTTTTGCTTCACCAAAGTTTCGCGGATATCTTTATTTCAGGTAAACCTCCCCCGCGCCTTCGCCAGCGTCCGACTGATAGAACGAAGGCGCGTATCCAACAGCCCGCGTATATTCTTCGTCCATAATCTTTTTAAACGATTCAACCTTGTCTTTCCTAACAATGCTGATGTTACAGCCGCCGAAACCGCCGCCCGTCATGCGCGAGCCGATTACGCCGTCTATTCCCATCGCGATGTCAAACACTGCGTCGAGCTCTTTGCCTGTCGCTTCATAATCGTCCCGTATCGAGATATTCGCTTCGCACAGCAGTTTCCCAAACGCTTCGATATCACCGTTCTCCAGGGCTTTCAATGACTCTAACGTCCTTGCTTCCTCAGTCACGCAGTGCCTCGCGCGCCGGTACAGCACCTGCTCTTCTTCTTTGAAACAACGCTTAAAGCTTTCCAGCTCATCCATGCTCATGCTGCACAGATGCGGGTAATTCCCCCCGTTGGCGTTAATAACCGCAAGCGCCTGTTCGCACTCGGCGCGCCTCTGGTTGTACTGCGATTCGGTCAGCTTGTGCGGTGCATTGGTGTTGGTGATGACAATCATGTAATCGCCCAGCTTAAGCGGCACATACCGGTACTCTAGCGTACTGCAGTCAAGGAATATCGCATGGTTTTTCTTCGCCATCGCCGCGGCAAACTGATCCATAATTCCGCACTTCATGCCGACGTATTCGTTTTCCGCTTCCTGAGTCAGAAGCGCAATTTCCACCATGTTAAGCTCTTGCCGCCCGCCCAGCTTCGCGAGCGCGACCGCGGTGGCCACCTCAATCGACGCGGATGAAGAAAGCCCCGCGCCGTACGGCACCGTCCCGTGATACAGCATATCGCACCCGACGATGGGGTATCCTTTCTGCTGAAGTATGTAGGCAACCCCGCATTGATAGCTGCCCCAGGGCAGGTTCTTATAGTTCTCCAGCGCGTTTATATCCGCGGAAACCCTGTCCGACAGGCTGGTCACCGCCAGATTCAGCCGGTCCGTGCCGTTGGGCCTCGCAATAACGGTATTCGCCATCTCCAGCGCCACCGGCAAGACATGCCCGCCGTTGTAGTCGATGTGCTCGCCGATCAGATTGATGCGCCCCGGCGCTTCAAACACCCGTATACCGTCTTCAGCGCCGCCATATATGCCGATAAACCGCCTGATTAGCTCCTGATATTTCGTCATATGCCACCCGACTTTCCGGTAAACCTTTGGTACGCCGCGCGCAGTTCCTGCGCTTTTTCCTCCGGCCTGGTCGGGTTGCAGTGCGCCCAGGCACCCGTCTCGCTGGACGCCAGAAACTGCTGCTTTTCCTCCGACCGCATCGGCGTAAAGAATTCGATATGGAAATGGAAATCGTCCGCGCCTTCGCTGCCCACCGGCGCATTGTACATGCACATCATATACGGAAACGGCATGTCAAACAGGCTGTCGTACATACCCACCGTATTGCGCAGCGCCTCCGCCAACGCCGTCCTTAGGCTGGCGTCGAAGTCCGTCATGCACGGGATGTGGCCTTTGGCGATAATCCAGGTACCGTAAGCGAATTCCGAAAAGAACGGTATAATCACGGCGAAATGCTGGTTTTCAAATATTACCCGGCTGCCCGCTTTCCTTTCGGCCTTCAGCCAGTCGCAGAAAAGGCAATTGCCCGTTTCTTGTTTATGTTTTCGGGCGCAGTCCAGCTTGAGCTCAACTTTCTTAGGGATAAACGGATAGGCGTATATCTGGCCGTGTGGGTGTGGCATCGTGACTCCCACAACCTCGCCGCGGTTCTCGAATATCATGATGTATTTGGATTTCTCGTACTTCGACAGCTCGGCGAACCGCTCGCACCACAGGTCTACGAGCTTTCTTATGTGTTCCACAGACAGCTGCGGCAGCGTCGCCGTGTGGTCCGGCGAATACAGGATGACCTCACATTTCCCGTAAGCCTTCGCCACCTTAAAGAAATCAGTCGCCACATCGTCAGGCTCCGGCGGGTCCGGTGAAAGCGCGGGAAAATCGTTGTCATACTTCAAAACGTCAAAACTGTCGGGCACCCGGCCTGACCCCGGACAGAACGGGCACCAGTCTTTGGGCATCTGCGGCCTGTCTTGCCTGGCCGACGCCACCATCACCCAGTCGTTCTTAAACGGATTATACCTCAGCTCTGCCAATTTTTGCTCCTTGCCTGCAAATTTAGCACTTATGCACAGTGTCCATGCTCTATTTAACCGAAAATAACCGGTGTTGTAAAGCATGCAGGGTTTGATTGCCGAGATATCTTTGGGGGGCAGCGGCAGGCCTTTAGCAGCCGGCAGGGCTGAAAAAGCAAAATAAAAAGGCGGACAGCTTCATCCGCCATTTTCACCGCTTTGTAAAACGGATAATCTCGCCTACGCCTGTCCAGGGCCGGCCAGCTCCAGCACGCTGCGGGCCGTGGCTTCATCCGTCACCAGATAGTTCAGCACGTTGGTGCGCAGCGCGCCCAGTATGGACAGTATCTTCTGTTTCCCCGCCGCTATACAGAGCACGTTCTCGATGCGGCGCAGGTTCTCCTCGCTGATGCCCATGATGCGGGCGCTGTATTCGTTATGGATAAACTCGCCCTTCAGGTTATACCGGCGCGCGCAGATGTCGCCGATTACCATGTTGCGATCCGCCTCGTACATCGCTTTCATTTCCGCCGGTTCCACGATCATGCGGGTGGAATACCAGTCCGGCGGCGCGCCTGCGGATACGATGGCGGCGTCCATGTGCTCCCACTTCTCCATGATGGCCTTCATCGACGAGCTCTGCATGTAAAGGTCCCGGTCCGCGATGGACTCGGCGATGGCAGGCGCGTAGATGAACGTAGGCGTGCCATGCAGCTTCTCCGCAAACATGCGCACCATCTCATTCAGCTGGTATTCCGAAGCGATACGCGACGTACCGCCGATCAGCGGCACCACGTTCACATCGCTCAGCTTGCTGTGGTTGGCAAACGCCAGCATGAATTCATAGCAGGTAGTGCCCCAGGCAATGCCCACGGTGGTATGGCTTTTCAGTATGTTCTCGGCGTAATCGGCCCCCTGAGAGGCAACGACCTTGGTAATGAGATGAATGGATTCGATGGCGGTAGGCACCACCACGCAGCCTTTCAGCCCAAAGCGGCGGGATAGCGCGTCTGCGACATCCGTCACGTTCTTTTTAGGATCTTTGATGCTTATCTCCACAATGCCGATTTCACGGGCTGCAGACAGTATCATGGAGATGGATGAGCGGGAAATGCCGAGCTGCTGTGCAATCTTCTCCTGAGTCAGCCCTTCCAGATAATACATCTTGGCGACCTGCACCATAAGCTGAATGTCGTATCGCGCTTTCATTATTTAAACCATCTCCATTCGTTATTGCAGCGTCCTCCACTCGGCCCAAACAGGATCTAACGCTTTAATAAGGTCTTTGTAAATACCGTATTTCCTTTGGTATATATCCGCGTTCGCCGCATCCGGCTCGCAGCGGTACCGCACGCGCGTCATGCGCTCGGCCGCCGCCACCAAATCCGGCATGTCACCCGCGGCCACAGCCGCCGTCATCGCCGCGCCCAGCGTGCCCAGCTCCCGTGCGCCTGACACCTCGATGGGCATCTGCAGCACGTCCGCGAACATCTGTACCCACAGCGGCGATTCCGCCGCACCGCCCGAGATGCGCGCCTTCTGGGGGGCATCGGTAAACCGCAGCAACCGCTCGATGTGCATTTTGGCGGAAAACACCACGCCTTCGTACATCGCACGCACCATATGGGCCTTGCCCTGCGAACCGTCGATACCCATGAAGCAGGCTTTGGCATCCGGATTGACATTGGTGCCGTACAGGAACGGCAGGAAGATGACACTCAGGTCCTGTGGTTTTAATGACCCGACCAGGCTGTTGCAGTACTCGTAGACATTGTCCCGGCGCCGCCCTTCATCGTCCGTCAGAAAGCTGCTGATGAACCATTCCAGGTTGCCGGCTGACGTCATGCTGCCCTCTGTGGTAAGGTAGTACCCCTCCCGGCAAAACAGCGACGTCAGGAACAAATCCTCGGACCACACGGGTACGCGCGACACGAAGCTGTTGATGCTCCAGGTGCCCGCAATCACCGACAGCGTACCCTCGTCGGTCACACCGGCGGCCAAACAACACGAAACGCAGTCAAACAGGCCTCCGGCCACCAATGTCCCTTCCACAAGGCCGGTCTGCTGCGCCGCTTCCCGCGTAACACGTCCACATATGTCGGTGGACATCTTCAGCGGCGGGAATAAGTGTTTATATTCCCCCAAGCCAAATTCAGAGAGTATTTTATCATCATACTCCCTTGTTTGCAAGTCCATCGCACTGATGGCGGACATATCGGTAATCTCGCCGTAAACCTCGCCGGTTAAGCGGTAACGGATATAATCCTTGCACTGCAGCACCCACCGCGTGCGTTTTAACACCTCGGGCTGGTGCTCCAAATACCAGGCGAGTATCGCCACAGGCTGCCCTGCGTAGAGCATCTGCATTGTTCTGGGAAGGATGCGCGCCTGCACACCGCCCTTCATCCAGCGGCGCACCACATCAGCCGCTCGGGTATCGGTGGACACAATGCCGGGAGCCGATGGCTTCCCGTCCTCCCCGATCATGTAGGCGCCGTTGCCATGGCCCGACACCGCCACCCCGGCAATGTCGTGCGGGTCCACGCCGGACTTTGCGATAACCTCACGAATCACCTGTGCGTTAAGCTCCCACAGCCGGTCGCTGTCGCGCTCTACAAACCCGCCGCGGCGGATAACAGGAACGGCGGATACGCCCGCTACGGCAACCTCGCGGCCGTCCGGGGTATACAGCGCTGCCTTGGTCTTGCTGCCGCCGTTGTCCAAGCCCAGATAATATCTTGCCATGGCGTTCCCCCCTCTTATATTGATCGTAATACCGCACCGGTTGTGGTTTTAGGCCGCTATGAACGCACCAGCTCCACAGCCCTTTGTATCACGCCGTCCTTATCCGGCACGGCGCGCGCTTCCAGCCCGGGGCTGTACGGTATCGGCACGTCCAGGCCGCCATAACGCCGTATCGGCGCTTTTAAGCGGTAAAACGCGTCGCTTTCCGCGATCACTGCCGCCAGCTCGCCGCCGAAGCCGCCCGTTTGGCACGCTTCGTGCACGATCAGCACGCGGCCCGTCTTTTTTGCCGATGCGATGATAGTCTCTTTATCCAGCGGCACCAGCGTGCGCGGATCCACCACTTCCACGCTGACCCCGTGCTGGGTTTCCAGCTCCTCAGCGGCTTTCAGGCACATGGGCAGCATGCGGCCGTAAGTGATGATGGTAAGATCCGTACCCATCCGGTGCACTGCCGCTTTGCTCAGCGGCACAATGTATTCGCCTTCCGGCACAGGACCCGTGGTCTTGTACAGCAGTTTCTGCTCCAGGAAAAGCACCGGGTTGTCGTCGCGGATGGCTGCGGTGAGCAAGCCCTTGGCGTCCGCCGGCGTGGACGGAATCACCACCTTGAGCCCCGGCACGTTGCAGAACCACGCTTCAGGGCTTTGGCTGTGCTGAGCCGCCGCGCCCGTGCCCGACCCGGCCGGCGCGCGCACCACCATCGGCACCTTCGCCGAGCCGCCGAACATATAGCGCATCTTGGCCGCCTGATTGACCAGCTGATCCATCGCTATCGTGAGGAAATCGCTGAACATGATCTCCGCGATGGGGCGCATGCCCGTCACCGCCGTACCTGCCGCCGCGCCCACGATTGCCGCCTCGGAAATAGGCGTCTCCCGCACGCGCTCCGGGCCGAACTCCTCCAGCATGCCCGCGGTGACGCCGAACGTTCCGCCGTAAACGCCGATATCCTCACCCATCAGAAACACGTCTTCATCGCGGCGCATCTCCAGTGTCATCGCTTCCCGCAGCGCCTGTGCGTATGTCAACTCTCTCATAGACCCACCCCCTTCACGCGTACACGCCTTCCGCGACTGTGTCAGGGGAAGGGTACGGGCTGCTGTTCGCAAACGCCGCTGCGTCCTCAATACGCTGCCGCGCAGCTTCCGCCAGCGCATCCAGTTCCTCAGCCGTAAAAAACCCCCGGTCAATCAGATATGCGCGCATCCTGTTGATCGGGTCTTTTTTCTTCCAGCTCTCGATCTCCTCAATAGTACGATATTTGTTGGTGTCGCTCTTGGAATGGCCGCAGTAGCGGTAGGTATCGCACACCAACAGCATCGGCCCGTTGCTGCGCACATACACCCGCGCCTTTTTGGCCGCCTCGTATACCGCAATCGCGTCGTTGCCGTCCACCGTCTCGCCCGGCATGCCGTAACTCGCCGCGCGGATTGCGATGTCGTCGATCGCCATCGCGCGGCTGCGGTGCGTCGACATGCCGTACTTGTTGTCCTCACAGACGAAGAGCACCGGCAGTTTCCAGACGGAAGCGAGGTTAAGCGATTCGTGAAACGTTCCCTCGTTGCTCGCGCCGTCTCCAAAAAAACACACCACGATGCGATTCATGCGCTTCATGCGCGTCGTAAGGCCCGCTCCCACAGCCAGTGGTATGCCGCCGCCCACCACGCCGTTTGCGCCCAGGTTGCCGCCCTCGATGTCAGCGATATGCATGGAGCCGCCCCGGCCCCTGCAATAGCCGTCCTGCTTGCCCATGAACTCCGCCATCATGCGGTTTATATCAATGCCTTTCGCGATGACATGCCCATGACCGCGGTGGGTGCTGGATATAATATCTTGCGGCTCCAGCGCACAGCATACGCCGGCAGCCGTTGCTTCCTCTCCGATATACGGGTGCATGGTGCCATGCATGGTTCCCGTTTTGAACAGGGAAAGCGCCTTTTCCTCAAAGCTGCGTATCAGCAGCATTTTTTCGTATATCTCGCGCAGTTTACTAATATTGGCCATGCTGTTCCTTCCTGCGATAAAGAGTATACGCCTTTCAAAGCCACGCTTTGTAAGCGTACGCCCATTTTATCACAAAGCCATATCGACAGAAAGTAAATTTTTATTGATTAACGGCAGTTCCCTGATCAAATGTCACGTTATGATGCGGCTCACAGGCGTCGCTATATTTCGCCAGCAAAAACTCCCGCGCCTGCGCCACATACTCGATGGAGGCCTCCCTGTCGTCCGTCGCCCACATCTCGGCCACCAGCAGCCCGCGGTAGCGCATCCGCCTGAGTAGCTTGAAGAAGCGAATGAAGTCCACCGTACCCTGCCCGTACGGTATGTCGCGCGTTTTTCCGGGCATCGTGTCTTTGAGATGGATGGCCACAATATGCCCGCGGCCGCTTTTAAAATCGCGCTCGGCGTTCCGACCCATCGACGTCAGATTGCCCACATCCGGATAAATGTTAAGGTACGGCGAACCTACCTTGCGGATATAGCGCATCACCTTGGGGATGGAATCCATCAGGTCAGTATCCATCGTCTCGATAGCGAGCACCACGCCGCGGCTGGCGGCATAGTCCGTCACCTCATTCAGCGCGGCGCCGAAGAGCGCGCGCGTCTTATCAGTGGGCGTGCCGTAATACTCATCGTACCCCGCAAGCTGCACGATGCGGATGCCTATGTCCAGTGCAAAATCCACCGCGTCCCGGATCAGCTGGATGCCGGTCCTGCTCACTTCCTCATCTTCAGAGCCGATGGGAAAACGGCGGTTCCCCGACAGGCACATGGTCAGTATCGGCATACGCTGGCGGCGCACGGCGGCTACCAGTTCGTCGCGCTGCTCCGGCGTCCACTTGACGCGCGCCAGCTTCTCGTCCGACTCATCTATGCTGATTTCCAGAAAATCATAACCCGCCTTTTTCGCGGCCTTGAGGCGCTCATCCCACGTCATGTCGGCAGGCAGAGCTTTTTCGTAAAGGCCCAAAAGGCAGCCGTTGATTCTCGTCACAGAAGAAACCCCTTTCCTCAAAAAGCTGCTGCAGATTACTTAAAGTCCGCTCTACCGGTCCGGCCCCACATCCTTGAATATCTCCGCCGCATGGTCGGACTGTTCCTGCGTCAAACAGGCGGGTACGCCCGCGGCCTTGGCCGCCAGATACGCCTTTGCCGTCTCCTCCATATAGATGGCGGCATACATCGCTTCCTTCAGGTTGACGCCCACCGTCACCACGCCGTGGTGCTTGAGTATCACCGCGCGCCGGTTGCCAATATGCTTCACCGTCTCGATGCCCATATTGAGGCTGGCCGGCGAGCTGTATGGCGCCACGTTCACTTCGCCCAGCGTCACGTTGGAGAGCGTCGTCGTGACGGCCGGCAGTTTGTCTTCGATGAGCCCCACCGCCGTGGCGTATACCTGATGCGTATGGATGATGGCGTTTACATGCGGCATGTGTTTATAGATATACAGCAGCGCCACGGTGTCCACCGAAGGCTTCAGTACGCCTTCTTTGATATTTCCATCTATATCCATAAGCAGGATGTCTTCCGGCTTCATTATCTCGTAATACATGCCCGAGGGGGTCACCAGTATTTCCCCATTCGGCAGGCGCATGCTGACGTTGCCTCCGGCCAGCGCCACCAGACCGTATTCCTTTATCGTAAGCGCCGTGTCGATAACGGCTTGTTTTTCCTTTTCATACATAGCTGTGCCCTCCTGTATTGCTGTAATGACTTCAAAATATGTTATTACACCTGTCAAACATATTCCTTAACAATTGTTTCGCCGTTCGCCGCAATCTAAAACAAGGACCCCTGAAAGCCAGCCAATTTTTTTCCCCTGTCCATCGCTTAACAAATGGTGTATAATGGCTCTCGGACACCCTGCGGGTGATCCAACGAACAAAGGAGAAGAAGTAATAAATGTTCCACAGAAGAATAATTGCTTTGGCACTGGGCCTGCTGCTGCTGATTTCCGGCGGTTGCAGCCTGGTCGAGAAGGACGAGGAGCTGGCCGAACAGCTCGAAAACAGCAAAACGATTATCGAGTACAACGGCACTGCTGTCACCAAGGGCGACGTCACAAAGCTGATGACCCAGTATTTAGCAGCCAGCGGCAGCAGTATTGACTCTATCGGGAGTCTGGGCGACGACACCTGGAAGCAGTTCAAGGAATCGTTTATCAAGCAAAGCGCCGCCAACCTGATCGCGCTGGACAAGGCCAAGGAACTGGGGCTGGATCAGCTGACCGACGAGCAACAGGCTACTATCGACGACGCCTACAACTCGACGATGTCCACGCTGGAGTCGATGTTCGCACCTGTCGCGCAGGCAGCTGTGGATAAAAACCCCTCTCTCGACTACGATACCGAGTACCAGAAGCTGGTGAAGGACTACCTGAACGCGGCCGGCTATGACCTGGAAACATTCCGCGATGAGCTCGTCAGGCAGACCATACTCACCACGGTCAAGGAGCACTTCATCAAGGACGTCACCGTCACCGACGAGGATGTGCGGAGCAACTATGACGCCACGCTCAAAATCCAAAAGAGCAACATCGAGCTGAACCCGGAAAACTTCTCGCTGCAGGAATCGCTGGGCGGCATCATACTTTACTATCCTGAGGGCTACATGAAGGTCCGCCACATCCTTATCGCCTTCGACGACGATACCAAGACCAAAGCGAAGGCTTACACGTCCACAGACCGCAAAGAGGAATACGAAAGAATCATTGCGGACGCCATGCCCGCCATACAGCCCAAGGTGGACGAGGTGACCGCCAAAATCGAAGCCGGCGAGGATTTCACCGCACTGATCAACGAATACAACTCGGACGCCAACATGGACATCGAGCCCGCCCGCTCCGAGGGGCAGGTGGTCGGCCCGTACAGCACCAACGTGGTCATCCCCGGGTACCTCGACGCCGTGGCCAAACTGACCGCCGTGGGCGATTACACCACCATTACCAACTACTCCGGCTGCTATATCATCCGCTGTGAAAAGCTACTGGAGGGTCCTGTGCCGTATGACGAGGTAAAGGACACGCTAAAGTCCAGCATGCTCGCCAACCAGCAGGAAACCAGGTGGGCGGAGATAACCGACGGCTGGATCGAAGAGGCCAAGAGCGCCGGCAAGCTCAAGATGTATCCCGACCGGTATTAAACTTTCAGGGTTCCCGCCTCTCCCGCGCCGCAGCGCCGGGGGAGGCTTTTTTGCGCTTTGGCAACATGCGCCGCCGATTACTTGGCTGCTATTTTCTCCTTGGACAGCACATGGTTGAGCGCTACCGCCAGCACCAGCACCACGCCGATTGCAAGCGACTGCCAGTAAGGCGCTATCACCGATTTTAAGCCCAGCGTCAGGCACGCGATAATCAGCGCACCGATCACGGACTTTATAACCGAGCCTTCGCCGCCTGTGAACGCCGTGCCACCCAGCAGCACCGCGATGATGGCCTGCGTTTCCGTGCCAACTCCGGTATACGGTTCGCCGATCGTCAGATAGCTGCCGCGGGTCACGCCCGACAGCGCGGACAGTACGCCCAGCAGCACGTATACGCCCCAGACCACCTTGACGGCGTTGATGCCCGACAGCTCCGCTGCCGTCCTGTTGCCGCCCACCGCGGCCACGTATTTGCCCAGCACCGTATAGCGCTGCACAATGACCAGCAGGACGATGATCACAATGGTCATGATCAGCGCCCACGACAGGCCGGTGCCCGGGATGACCTCATTGCGGGCAAAATCGCCTATCCATTCGGGCATTTTGTGCATGTCGTCGCTCTTGATGGCCGAAACGCCCTCGGGCACCAGATAACGGGCCACGCCCTGGTATACGTTCATCGTGATCAGCGTGGCGATAACCGGCGTAATGCGCATCTTCATCACCAGCCAGCCGTTGATGAAGCCCAGCACCACCCCCAGCGCCGCGGTCAGGAAAAACGCCGCTACAAAACCGAACCCGTCGCGCACCAGTATCGCGTAGACGACCGTGGTCAGGCTCAGTATGCTGCCCACCGACAGGTCGATGTTGCCGGATATCATGATCAGTGTAAAACCGCCGCTGATGATCAGTATCGGCACCGACAGCCGCAGCACGTTGGTAATGTTGTCCCAGAAGAGGAAGTTGCCCCTCTGGAACATTTCCCCTTTCAGCAGGCTCAGCACCAGCACAACCAGTATCAGTATCGCGTACACATAGATGCTCTTGATGATGTGCCGACTGGTAAAACGCCTGCGGTCCGGCGCGATACCCTTATCCTCCATGATGTTCACCTTATCCTTATTCATTCCTGATCACCTCCGGCGTCACGCGTTGCGTTTGTCAAGGGCATATCTCTGCGCCAGTATCGCAAAGAACGTTACCACGCCCTTTAATATGAACTGCCATTCGGGCCGGAGCAGCAAGCTGGTTGCCGCCGAGGCGATAACGCCGAGTATGAACGCGCCCACCACAGTGCCCGCCACCGAACCGAAACCGCCGTTGATGCTCGTACCGCCCAGCAGCGTCACCACCAGCGCGTTGAACTCAAAGCCTTCGCCGCGGGTGGATATCGCCGCCCGGCTCTCGGACGCGAGTATGATGCCCGTTATGCCGGCCAGCAGTGAGCTTAACAGGTAAAGCAGTGTGATATGCCGCTCCACCTTGATGCCCGACAGGCGAGCCGCCTCCTGGTTCGCGCCGATGAGGTAAGTCCGTCGGCCGAATGTCGTCTTTTTCTCCACAAACAAAGCGAGCAGCACCAGCACCAGCGCGATGACCACCGCTATCTTGATGGGGCCAAACAGCGTCCAGTTACCCACCACTCCATAGATTTCCGGCAGGCCAGCGCTGCGCTGCGCCCCCTGATTCACCACTTCCGCCACGCCGCGCGCTATCGACATGGTGCCCAGCGTCACGATGATGGAAGCCACCTTCAGCCTGGCGATAAAGAACGCGTTGATCGCGCCGATTACCAGGCTGGCTAGCAGCGCCAGCACTACGCTGACTCCATAGTCCATGCCAAGGCCGGTGGCCAGTTCCGAGAAGCCTTCCTGCTGGGTCTGGCAGAAATACGCCGACAGCGCACCGGACATCGCGATGATGCCGCCCACCGACATGTCGAAGTTGCCGGTAGTCAGCAGGAACGTCACGCCGATACCGAGTATCACGATGTACCAGTTGTTGGCTAGAAGGTTCAGCACAATGTCCATTGAAAAGTATCTCGGTATGCAGATGCTCGCCAACGCAAACGCGACGATCAGAACCACCAGCATGGAGAGGTTGATAAACGATTCGTTGCTCATCTTTCCTCTGCCCAACAGATCGATCCGCTTATTCACCGTCAGTCACCCCCCCA
>JBMNOT010000228.1:0-3152 GCA_050943225.1 Christensenellales bacterium
TTGGAGATTACGTGACGCTGTTTGAACCCACGGCTTCGATGTTTGAAAAGGAAGGCAAGGGTTACATACTGGCAGCTGTGGGCCAGGAGAGCGGCGAAGTGCCCTACACGGCATTCCAGACCACCAAAAGCTACATCAAAGAGAATCCGGATATCATCAGACGCTTCCTTAAGGCTATATACCGCGGGCAGCAGTGGGTGCAGAAAGCCTCGGACAAAGAGCTTGCGGAGGCCATTGTGGATTTCTTCCCGGATACCTCGATTGAGGCTCTGATGATGGTCGCCATGTCTTACAGGGAGATCGACGCGTGGATGGATACGCCTGTCATGAAGAAGGAAGCTTTTGACCGCCTGCAGGAGATTATCATACAGGCGGGCGTGCTGACCGAAAAAGTGGACTTCGAAAACGTGGTCGACAACTCGTTTGCCGAGGAAATCGTCAAAATGGCCGGGTGACGGCAAAATGCTCTTCGCCTCGGGATTAAGTCCTGAGGCTCTGTTTTTTATGCTGCTGCGAAACACTTGCAGCTATGCCGAACCGTTCCTGGCGACGTGAGTATACTGGATATAGTAAAGACATCTGCGAAACAGAAGACCCGAAAAGGGCGCCAAAGGGGGAGAAATATTTGAATGAGGTTGTCAAGGCGGACCATATCACCAAACGCTATCATACGGTGGGGGGCGAAATCGAGGTCATCCGCGACTTGACGTTCTCGGTATATGAGGGCGAATTTCTGGCGATCGTGGGGCCGAGCGGCTGCGGCAAGACGACGGTATTGTCCCTGATTGCAGGGCTGATAGCTCCGTCCAGCGGCCAGGTGCTCATCGACGGCGAACCGGTGGAGGGGCACCACGATAAAGTGGGCTACATGCTTCAGCGGGATCACCTTTTTGAATGGCGCACCATCGAGGAGAATGTACTGCTCGGTTTGCAGGTAAAGAGGATTTGCAACAGGCAGACGCGTCAGAAAGCGTTGGACCTGCTGGGTAAATACGGGCTGGGCGACTTTAAAGCCTACCATCCTCACCAGCTCTCCGGCGGCATGCGCCAGAAGGTGGCGCTGATCCGCACACTGGCGGTAGACCCGGAGATACTGCTGCTGGACGAACCGTTTTCGTCGCTGGATTACCAGACGCGGCTGGTGCTGTCCGGCGAGATTGTGGACATCATACGCCGGGAGAAAAAGACGGCCGTGCTGGTGACGCACGACTTGGCCGAAGCCATATCCATGGCCGACCGGGTGCTGGTACTGTCGCCCCGGCCCGCTTCCATCAAGGCGGAAGTGCGCATCGAGCTGGGGGATGAAAATACGACGCCGCTGATGAAGCGCAAGAACCCGGCTTTCCAGAAGTACTTCGATTATCTGTGGAAGGAGCTGTCCGTCCATGCTGAACAGACATAACGCGAAAAACGGGGCTGTCTCTGAAGAGCATGCCCAGTTTCTAAGACAGATTAAACGCGAAAATATAAAAGTGACGCTGCTGCGCGTCGGCATACTGGCCGCTGTGCTTGCGCTGTGGGAAATAGGCGCTGAGCTTAGGTGGATAGACCCGTTCATCATGAGCTCGCCCTCGCGGATTATCAGGACCATCGGTTCGCTGATGAGCTCGGGAGAACTGCTGACGCACGTGGGCGTGACGGTATGGGAGACGGTGATGGGCTTCGCGCTGGGCACGGTACTCGGCATTGGCATCGCCATACTGCTGTGGTGGTCTCCCACCGTGCAGCGCACGCTGGACCCGTATCTGGTGGTTTTGAACAGCCTGCCCAAGATTGCCCTCGGGCCCGTCATCATCGTTTGGGTAGGCGCGGGGCAGGCGGCGATTATCACCATGGCGCTGCTCATTTCTGTTATCGTGACCGTGATGAGCGTGCTGACCGGCTTCATGGAAGTGAGCGACGAAAAGCTGCTGCTCATGCGCACGTTCGGCGCCACCAAGCTGCAGATGCTGCGCATGGTGATACTGCCGGGCAGCGTTCCTTCCATCATATCCACGATCAAGATCAACGTGGGTATGACCTGGGTCGGCGTTATCGTGGGGGAATACCTGGTATCCAAAGCGGGGCTCGGCTATCTGATCGTGTACGGCGGACAGGTGTTCAAGCTGGACCTGGTGATGGCGAGCATACTGATATTGTCGGTAATAGCGGTGCTGATGTATCTGGCCGTAGCCTGGGTGGAAAAACGCTACAGCCGAAACCGCTGAGGAGTTATTCGCTTTTCTCTGCGTACACCATCTGCATGGTAAGCCCGCGCGCATCCTTTTGCGGGCGCTCGGGCACAGTTTTGAGCGGCCGCTCCAGCGACAGCCGGGCGACGACGGCAAGGCACGCCGCGTCAATAAGGTCGTCCAGAGCGGCCTTCTTTTTGGGAAATCCCGCATGCTCCACTGCGCCGCGCACCTCAGGACAAAGCAGCGAGAGTATATCCAGCCTTTTTTGCTGCCCCTCGGGCGTGCGCTTGCTTTCCAACACCGGTGAGCCGGAAAGCATCGTGAAACACAGCTCAGGATGGCTTTCCAGCACGCGCGGCCTAATATCCGCGTGCGCCGTCAGGAATTCGTCCAGCTCGCGGAATTTGGGTATAAGGCCGACAGACTGGGCGGAGAGCGCCTTGCCCAGCACTGCCTTGTTGACGGCGGAGGCGTCTTTTAAGTCCGCATAGACCGCCTGGCGGCACGGGCAGCCAAAAATACTTGAGGCTTTGCCCGAAAGCAGTTTGCGCGACGCTTTTTCCGGCCGCTTATCGTCCGGGCTTTCCGGCAGGCCGATGGGCATATCGACAATGAAGAGCTCCGCGTCCGCATGAGCCGCGAACAGGTCTGAAACAGTGGGGAAGATATGGACGTCGGCTCGGTCTCCTGTCAGCGAGACGGCGGCCCAGCCGCCTTTGCACCCGTCCACGCCCACCACTTTACGGGCGCCGGCGGGCGGCGGAACCAGTTCCCGAAACACGCGGATAAACGCGCGGTATACGCTGTCCATGTCCTGTGGGCCAAAATCGTACGCCTGCGAGAGATAAGGCGCGGTTTCGAATATCGGGATGCCCATCAGGGCGCGGAATTCCGCGTGCAGCAGCGCGTCGTCGATGCGGGCCACCGCTTTCCATTCCTCGTCCGTCATGTCGGCAAGGCCGAACCTTTGGAATATCA
>JBMNOT010000230.1:0-3120 GCA_050943225.1 Christensenellales bacterium
GCCTGGTGCTGACGGCGGAAGAACTGGTCGCGCGGCAGCGCGGTTTATAAGGTAAGGAGGGTTCTATGGGCTTCGAATTCATCACGGCTCCCCGCATCGTGTTTGAATGGGGTGCTGTCAAAAAACTACCCGGCATCTGCGCAGGGCTGGGCAAACGCTGCCTGGTGGTGACGGGCGGCAGCTCCTTAAGGCGCAGCGGCGTGCTGAATACGCTGCTTGAGGGGCTGGCGGATAACGGCGTTCACGTGACGCTGTACGACCGGGCGTCGGGAGAGCCGACGCTGCAGACAGTGGACGCGGCGGTGGAGCGGGGCCGGTCGGCAGGCGTCGACGTGGTGTTGGGCATCGGCGGCGGCAGCGCGATGGATACCGCCAAAGCCGCGGCGGGAGTCATTCCCAACGCCGGCAGCGTGCGCGATTATCTGGAAGGCGTGGGCACAGCGAAGATCACGGAAAACCCGCTGCCTTTTATCGCGGCGCCCACCACGGCGGGCACCGGCAGCGAAGTGACCAAAAACGCGGTGATCATGTCCAAAGAAGATAAGTTCAAGGTGAGCATACGCGACGACAGGATGATGGCGCGCGTGGCGGTGGTGGACTCGGAGCTGACGGTATCGGTGCCACCGGATGTTACCGCGGCGTCCGGCATGGACGCTTTATGCCAACTGATCGAGAGCTTCACCACGGCTCTGGCTAACCCGATGTGCGACGCGCTGGCGCTGTATTATACGCCGCGGGCGATGGAAGCGCTGCGCCGGGCGTATGACGACGGCAGCGACAGGCAGGCGCGCGAGATGATGTCCCTGGCCGCGATGGTGAGCGGCATGTGCCTGGCTAATTCCGGCCTGGGCGCGGCGCACGGCATCGGCGCGGGCCTGGGCGCGGTGCTGGGCGTGCTGCACGGCGTGGCCTGCGGAATGCTGCTGCCTCACGTGATGCGGTATAACGCGGCGCACGGCGTGCTCAAATACGCGCAGCTTGCTCTCGCTGTCTGCGGGCGGCATTATGCAAGCGACGAGGACGGCGCGCGGGCAGTGGCGGACGCGGTGGCGGAGCTGGCCCTTCACTTGAAGCTCCCCGTCTCATTGCGGGAGCTGGGCGTTACCGAAGCCAATGTGGACGAGCTGGCTGCGGCTTCGATGGGCTCGTCGATGAAGAAAAACCCCGTCCCGTTCACGCTGGACGAATGCCGCGATTTTCTGCTGTCACTCATATAGAACAGCGCCCCGCGTATACATGAAACAAGCGGCGCAAGCACAATAATCTGGTTCCTTTTTAGGAGACATGTGTTAGAATGAAGAGAAGAACCGAAGGAGCGGACTTATGGACATGCAGGTATTGCCGATTATACTGTTGATATTGAACCTGGCGCTGGGCGTGGTGTTCTGCTTCTTCGGCAACAGGTGGTTGAAATTCGTTCTCGGCGTATACGGCTTCGTGGTGGGCTTTTTGATCGCGAGCACGGTGCTGCCGATGACCACGATGATGGACGAGACGTCGACGCTGCTGATCAGCCTGGGCGTGGGCCTTCTGGGCGCGGCGCTCTTCATACTGCTGATGTACGTCGGCATATTCTGCATCGGTTTCGGGGGCGGCGTGCTGCTGAGCCTGCTGCTTGCCCAGGTGTTAAAGCTCAGCATACTGGAATGGTATGTGTACATACCGATGCTGGTGATCGGCAGCCTGCTGGGCGCGCTGACGCTGTACAACAGGCGGATTTTCGTTTCGATCTTCACGGCGTATATCGGCGCTTCGGCGCTGGCGCAGTTTGTGGACCAGATGGTAAACGGTATCAATCTGCAGCCCGGAGAACTGTACGACCCTCTGGCCGCTTACACCTCTATCGTATATCTGATCGCTCTGGCGGGGTTTTTCCTGACCGGTTTGATCGTTCAGCTTTGGATCACAGGCAAAAAGAAATCCTGATGGGATGAAAGGGGATTACGATGGATCCTTCGATGATGGTGCTCATTGTCTGCAGCGCGGGCATACTGTTGTCGCTGCTGACCGCCTTTTTCGGGTACAGGCTGGGCAGGTTTTTATTGCCGCTGTCCGGGCTGCTGCTGCTGGAGGGCCTGATCTACGTTTATATTTACGGCCTGCTGACGCTGGACACGCTCAGCGCATGGCTGTTCTTCGGCGGCACGGCTGTCGCGGTATACCTCGTACTGTTCTTTATCCGGCGGCTGGCGGGATTCTTCACCGGCGCGGCGGCTGCGGCGCTGCTGCTCGCATGCCTGACCTATGCGCTGAATCTGCACAGCTTTTCCCTGCTTATGCCGATTGTGATGACGCTCACCGTGCTGTCCGCCCTGCTCACGGCGGTTTATAAGCGGGTGGGCGTGATTGTGGCCACGGCGGTGCTGGGCGGGTGCGCCGCGGCGCTGTTCGGGCTTTATATCTATCTCATGGGCGTGGACGCCGCGCCGTTTGCCGCTAACCTGATAGCGCCGATGGAACGCTTCCTTGCCTCGCGCGCGCTGCTCATACTGGGCGTGGGCGGCGGTCTCTCGCTGGCAGGGCTGTTGGTGCAGCTTTTGGTGACAGGCAAGCGGCAGGTATTGGGAGACAGCCTGGGCAGCGACTCCGGCTTTAAGACGAGGAAAAGGGACCGTGCCGCTGACGCGGAAACTTGGACGGGAGACATGGGCTACTGATCAAATAAAAAAATCAGGAGCATCACTCTGGCTGCATTAAACGCGCTGCGTGGGGGCACAATACTCGTAAGGTGGTGATAAGGAAGTGTTGTATTGGCACCGACTTGACAACCACTCGCAGCGCCTGGATATGAGGGTGATGCACTTTAGTCCAGGTGTATAGGAAGCTGGATGGGCTTGTATGCCCATCCGGCGTTTTTTTACGGCGAATGCGCCCAGGGCACACCAATAAACAGCGGGAATATGATAACAATAGACGATATGGACACGCCGCCCGTTTCGGAACGGGGAAAGGTGATCTGATGGGCGAAAATGATATCGGCAAAAACGCGGACAAAAGCACAGCCCAAAGCGATGCGGATGTGCTCGCTTCGTGCGATGTCAGTGAGGACGACATTGATAAATTAAACAGCGCTTTCGCACCACGGCTATGGCTGGAGATTCTGCCTTCACGGGCTAGCAC
>JBMNOT010000229.1:0-3120 GCA_050943225.1 Christensenellales bacterium
GACATGCTTAAGTGGCTGCATACTATCATAGGTAATGCAAAGGCTTTTATATCAGGTACATTTCACGGGTTAGGGAAAAAACACATGCAGAGTTACCTTGATGAATACTGTTATCGGTTTAACCGCAAATACCTGGGTGGAGATATTTTCGTCAGATTACTTCTTGCAGTAACACGTTCTTCAACGTTGAGGTTTGCTGACTTAACTTTATAGCCTGATTATTTAATTATCATTTTGGTACGCCAAAGTACCGGAAACGGAGGACAGACACATGGTAGACAGGGATGTAATCCAGAAACGTTTTGATATGGCTGTCAGCAAATTTTCCGATTACGGCGTGGATGTCAACGCGGCTATCGCCAAATTTGAGACGATTCCCATCTCGCTGCACAACTGGGTGGACGACGACGTGGTGGGATTTGAGGATGTGGAAGGGCTCCACAACGAAAACGTGGTGACGGGCAATTATCCCGGAAAAGCGCGTAACGGCGATGAGATGCGCCGGGATATTGAGATGGCCATCAGCTTAAGCCCCACAAAGCCCAAGCTGAACCTGCATACCATATACGCGGAGCCGGTCACCAAAAAGGGCCGCAACGAGCTGGATACCGAGGATTTCCGCAAGTGGATCGACTGGGCCAAAGAGCACGGCTGCGGCATCGACCTGAACGTATCGTATTTTACCCACCCCAACATGGACGGCGGTTTTTCGCTGGCGTCCGATAACCCCAAGATTCGCGATTTCTGGGTGGAGTGCGGCAAAGGCTCGCGGAAAATAGCGGCCGACATCGGCAAAGAGCTGGGCGTGGTGTGCGTGAACAACCTGTGGATACCGGACGGCATGAAGGACATCCCGGCCAACAGGTTCCGCTTCAGGGCAAACCTGATCGAATCTCTGGACAGGATATTTGAGGAGAAGTATGACAAGGCGTACACGCGCGACGTGCTGGAAGGTAAGCTGTTCGGCATCGGCATCGAGGCGTTTACAGTGGGCTCGCACGATTTTTACCTGGGTTATGCCGCCAAAAACGGCTTGGGCGTCTGCATGGATACCGGCCATTACCTGCCCACGGAGACGATTATAGACAAGTTGTCGGCGGTGCACCCGTTTGTGGACTGCATACAGCTTCACCTGTCTCGCGGCATACGCTGGGACAGCGACCATACGCTGATATACAGCGACGAGCTGGTGGACATCATGCATGAGATGAGGCGCGGGGAGCTGTACGACAAAAACGTGTATATGGGGCTGGACTTCTTTGACGCGACGATAAACAGGGTGGCCGAGTGGGTGATCGGCTTGCGCGCTGCGGGCAAGGCGCTGCTCACGGCGTTGCTGGAACCCACCCATCTGTTGTTTGAGGCCGAGGAAAAGCGGGACTACACGTTAAGGCTGGCGCTGATGGAGGAATTCAAGGGCCTGCCGTATAACGACGTGTGGGATTACCTGTGCGCCATGAGGAACGCCGGCGTGGGCACCGAATGGATAGACGTCATCAAGAAATATGAAGCAGAAGTGTTGATGCACCGTAACCGGCTGTCGGAATGAACGGGAGTGCTTCCATGCCGCGTATCAAAGACATTGCTGAAAGGGCGAACGTATCCATCGCGACGGTTTCCCGGGTGTTCAACAATTCGGGCTATGTCACCCAGAGCAAGCGGATGGCTGTGTTAAAAGCTGCCGAGGAACTGGGCTATACGCCGCCCGAAAAATCGAAGCGCACCTATGAGAAGATGGCCAACGATATCGTGGGCGTAGTGGTGTCCGATGTCAACAACCCGTTTTTCAGCGAGGCCATCAAGGGAATGATGGAGGTCTTCCGGAAGCACGATATCAACATACTGATATGCGACACGGACGAAAGCCCGGAGCAGGAGATAAAAGCGCTCCAGACGCTGCGCCGCGTGAAAGTGGGGGGTATCATCATCACGCCGGTGTCCGGCTCGGTGGAATATAACGCCGAATACTTAAAGGAGCTCAACGACTTGGGCATCCCCTTCGTGCTGCTGGACAGGGACATTAAGCTTTCCGGGTTTGACGGCGTGTTTTTGGACAGTTTCAAGGGCGCGTTCGATGCCGTGGCCACGCTGATTGCCAACGGGCATACTGAAATAGCCATCATTACCGGGCTTATCACCTCCAAACCGGGGATAGACCGTCTGGAAGGATATCTGGAAGCGCTCCGGCTCAACAACCTGCCCATAAAGGAAGAGCACATTTTATACGGGGATTTCCGGAGGGAAAGCGCCTATGAGCTGACGTATAAGCTGCTGGAAACCAGAAAAGACGTCACCGCGATATTCTCGTCCAACAATCTGATGTCTGTGGGCTGTATTGAGGCTATCACGAATCTGGGCCTTAAAATTCCCGATGATATTGCGTTCGTATCCTTTGACGATTTCTATTTGTTCGGGTCGGGCGGCTTTAATATCAGCGCGATATCAAGGCCCACCATGCAGATGGGCGTGGAAGCGGCCAAAGTGCTGACCAGCCACTTGAAGAAGGGGAAGAGATACAAAGACGAAATGTCCAAACGCATCATACTCTCTCCCCATCTGGTCCTCAGGGGCTCCGAACAATTCCCGAAAAACAGGAAGGCAATGGCACCTGCCTCTGGACCGCAAGGTTTCCATTAGATGAAGCATCTCGGGCATTAAAAGTATGAAAATAATATGAAAAAAGCCGCAAGTTTTCACATTTTTCATGCTTGCGGCTTTTTTACATCAAGGCTATAATCATCGCATAGTTTATAGATGCGATGGGATGATTCATTACACCATTGGTTAAACTAACAGTTCTAGCAACACCTGAAATCCGGAAGGGCATCGTCCGGATGAATGGCAGCCACAGTGATTGATTTTAATGAATAATGGTAGAAGCGTTTTGTACAAAGAGATACTTGTTCTTGTTGTACCTGATATGAATAACCCTTTTTTTGGAGAAATTACAAAGGGTGTCAATCAGATTGCCCGGCATCATGCGTGCACGGTGTTTGTTTGTGATACCGACGAAAAAGTCAGATAAGGTATCATAAATTGCGCAAATTCAGAAAAGCGTCAAGAAGAAAGGGACATGGACGCAGCCGCTTGGTAGAATAAAGTTATCATACCATTCACCAA
>JBMNOT010000231.1:0-3073 GCA_050943225.1 Christensenellales bacterium
AGGGATGCAGGATACGCTGGTGTCCGGCGGGCGCAGCGTGATCGAGTATACCGGCAACCCCAACATGCCGCTGGAGGATGCGCTGCTGTTTGAGACGCTGGATTCCGGCATGGGGCTGGTCAGCCACGCACAGCATGCGGCCAACGTGCTGTATTGGGACAGTCTGGATGCGGGGCTAACGCAGGAAACAGCGGCTGCGGCGTACAACAGCGCGGCCCGGGCATATTTTTCCGGCGTGCTGATGCGCAGCGCGCTGTATGAGGATACGGAGGAGACTTCGCCGCTGGGCGGGGCGCTGCCCGTGCAGTATTACGCGGCGAGCTTTCTGGTGCTGTTTGTGGCGCTGGGCGGCCTGCCCGTCGCGCGCATCACGGCGGACGACACCACGGCCGGGCTGGTGCACCGGCAGTTGTTATCCGGCTATGCGCCGCAGGTCTGCTTTATATCGCGATGGCTGGCGGGCGCAGCGCTGCTGCTGATGCAGTATGCGGTGCTGGCCGCGGCGCTGGGGCTGATGGTGGGGTTTGCGGGCAGTCTACCCGCGCTGGTGCTGGGCGGCGTGCTGTTGAGCCTGTTCCTCAGCCTGTGCATGGTGACGGCGGGGCTATGGTCTAAAACCTCCGCGACGGCGGTGCGCGCCGCGTTTCTGACGGCGCTGTCGCTGGCGCTGCTGGGCGGGCTGCTGGTCCCATCTGCCTATATGCCCGGCATCATCCGGGAGATATCTTATTTTTCGCCGCTGTCGGCGGGGCTGCGCTTGGCGATCGGCGGCCTGTTTGACGCGTCCGCCGGCGGGACGTGGATGTTCGCTGGCATACTGGCGGCGTTTACCGCCGTGCTGCTGCCGCTGGGCATCATACGCTTTCAAAGGAGCGTGCAATGAGGCTGTTCCTGAAAACAATCAAATACCGGATGAAAGCGCTCGTGACGGGCGCGCACGGCATCGCGTTTTTCCTGCTGGCGCTGCTGGTGGCAAGCGCGCCGTTTATCGGGCTTATTATCCCCGACGCACCGGTGCCCATCGGCTGGATTGACGAGGACAATACGGAATTCTCCGCGATGCTGCTTAAAAACGTGCAGGAGCTGGATGTGGTGTGGGTGACATTTGGCAGCCGCGATGATCTCATCGCGAACTTGCAGACAGGGCGGCTGGAGGGCGTGTTCGTCGTCAAAAAAGGCTTCGAGGATGCCATAAAGTCGGGCGAATTTGCCGAAACGCTCCAGCTTTTGCGCTCGCCGTACAGCACGGCGGCCGGCGGGATATCCGAGAGCGTAGGAAGCGAAGCGATGCGGCTGTGGCTCGCCTGTCACAGCGCGAACTCTGCCCGGGAGTTGGGCGGAGATGCGCTGCACCAGAGAGTATTGGACGACGCGATGGCCGGAACGGACGAGCCTATACTCAGGATAGAGCGGCAGAACGCAGCGGGGCAGACGGGCGAGGTGACGCCGGTGCTGGACGCGGCGTATACGTCGCTGTACCTGCTGGCCGCTTTGACTGCGTTTTTCATGCTGACCGGCCTCGCGATAAAAGGGCGCGAAGGGGATTTTGCGTTGCGCCTTGTGTCCCGCGGGTTTTCGGTGGAGCGCTATATGCTGGCGGCAGGCGTAGCGGACGCGCTGTACATTCTGCCCTGCGCCGCTGTGCCTCTCATTGCGTTTGGAGTGGCCGGGGCAGGACGGTTGATTGCGCCCACGCTGGTGCTGTTTTTGCTGTATGCGCTGTGTTTCGGCGGCATCGCGTCGCTGGTGAGCCGGCTGCGCGACAAAACAGCGGCAGTGATGGCGGTGTCGGTAATCACCATCGCCAACGTGTTGCTGGGCTCCATGCTGGTAAAGCTGCCTGCGGCGGGCGCATTTTCTCTGGTCACGTATCTGCTGCCCGCGAGATGGCTGTCTTCGCTGGACTCGCTGGGCTTTTGGACGTGCGCCTCAGGGCTGGCGCTGTATGCGGCGCTGGTTAACGCTTTGCCGTTCATCCTCCGGTGGCGGAGACGTAAGATTTAAGACCTTGGAGGCTCCGCCTCCAAACTTCAACTTTTTAGCTAAAAGGAAAAGAAATGCTATGGATTTTTTAAAGTTGGTGGGCAAGACGGGCTTTACCCGCGCAGCCCACACCTTTCGGTTTTGCGCAGTTTCGAGGGACGAGACTGCGCAAAACCGGTAAACTGGCGGAAAACCGTAGGTTTTTCGCCAAAGCCTTATAGTTTCAGCGCCTTTCGCGCCAGTGTTTTCAGCCGCTCGTCGTCGCTGAACGACAGGTCGAGCAGGCCTTCCCGCGCGCGGCGGCGCACATATTCCAACGAGTACACGATGGATTCGGCATGGTCGAACGCAAGCCCGCCGCTGTCAATGGGCGCGATCTTTTGTATCTGCCCGGCGGGGTAAGTGACCACGGGGTGCAGGGTTTCGCGGCCGCTTAACGTGTAGTGCGTGACAATCATGCCGTTTTCCTGCGCCGATTCATAGCCCGACAGGCGGAACCAGTCCGCTTCCGACGCGTCGTCGCCTGCGCTGGCGCGCACCTGAGTGCGGTCCACCAGCCCCGCGAAGCTCACGGTGATGATGCGGTAACGGGGATCTCTGTCCGGCTTGCCCCATACGAAAACCTGCTCGATGTAGGGGCTTGTAAGGCCGGTCTCTTCCATCAGCTCGCGCGCAGTACTGTCATGGATGTCCTCTTCAATCTCGACGAAGCCGCCCGGCAGCGCCCAGCGGCCCTTGTACGGGTAGTTTCCGCGTTTGATGAGCAGGACGGACAGGCCTTCCTCGTCTACAGCAAAAAGCGCGGTATCCGCAGCCACCGCGGGATTGCGATATTTTGTCGGGTCATATTCTTTCAGGAAACGTTCCTCGTCGGGCCCTGACGGTATGTAAGCCATACGATACCTCCCTAACGGTATACCTTATCGATAACGCCGCCGCCGATGCACTCCTCGCCGATATACAGGACGACGTACTGACCAGGCGTGACGGCGCGCTGCCGCTCCTCAAACTCCACGCGCGCGCCTTCTTCCACCAGCGTGACGCGCGCCTTCTGGTCGGGCTGGCGGTAACGCACCTTGGCGGTGCAGTC
>JBMNOT010000233.1:0-3045 GCA_050943225.1 Christensenellales bacterium
CGTCGTGCCCACCGCTTCAATCACGTAGTCCACGCCGACGCCGCCGGTAATGCGCTTAACTTCCGCCACCACGTCGTCCACTTCGTTGATGTTGATGGTAATATCCGCGCCCAGCTTCTTCGCGGTCGCCAGACGCGCCGCGTCGTCGCCTATTACAATCACGGGAGCGCAGGCCCTTGCCTTCGCCAGCGCGCCGTGCAGTATGCCCAGCCCGCACCCGATAACCGCCACGGACGAACCTATCTTGGCGTCCATGCGCTGCGCGGCGTGGATCACCGCGGTCAGCGGTTCCACAAACGCGGCGGTGTAATCGTCCAGCTCGTCGGGCAGCTTGTAGCAGTTCTTCCAGGGCGCCTTCACGTATTCCGCAAAACCCCCGTCCGTATGGATGCCCAGCTGCGTGAACGTCTCGCACAAAAGCCCGTCGCCCCGGCGGCAGAAATAGCAGGTGCCGCAGGTCAGGCAGATGTCCACCGCCACGCGGTCGCCCACCTTGAGGTTCCTGGCGTTCTTGCCCGCCTTGGTTATCTCGCCCCAGAACTCGTGACCGGTGATCATCGGCAGCTTGTCAGCTGCGTACTTGCCGGTATAAATGCTCCAGTCCGAGCCGCAGATGCCGCATACCTTCACCTTGATGAGCACTTCATCGTCGTTTATCTCAGGAATCGGCACTTCCGTGTATTCCATCTGATAAGGCGCTTTAACCACCTGGGCCTTCATCATCTCAGCCATAACTTACCTCCTTATCGTTTTCCGGTTTGCACCCGATTTCAGTCTCTCGGGTTGTTGAATATCTTGTCACGGCGGCCCTCATAAGGCGCCTTGATGATCAGCGGCTTCAGGAACGGCGCCACCTTCTCCACGCCGTCGCCTACGCTCATCGTCACGTCTTCGTGCTCGTAGCTCAGCACGTAGTCGTAGCCCACCATCGCGAGCTCCGTGATAACCTTCTTCCACGGCACGCTGCCCCAGCCCGGGATGCGGAACCGGAACGCGCGGTCAATACGCTGCCAGTCGCCCTGCATCAGGATGCCGCCGCGCTGTATGTTGTGCTCCACGATTTCGCCGTCCTTCGCGTGGACGTGGAAAATGCGGTCGCCCAGCTCGTCGATGAAGTTCTCCACGCGCAGGCCCAGGTAAATAAGGTTGGCGGGGTCCAGGTTGAATCCAAAGTTCGGATGGCCGTCCAGCAGCTCGATCGCGCGCTTCGCCGTATGTATGTCGTAGATCATGTTGTTGGGATGCGGCTCCACAGCGAACTTGACGCCGTATTCCTTGAACTTGTCCATCAGGGGCCCGAACACTTCGGCGAACTCCTGCTCCATCTTCGCCCAGCCGTCCGCGCACGGGAACGGGAAGTAGCGGCCCCAGTTGGTGACGCCGGTGAAACCGTTGACAACAGGCACTTCCAGCGCGTTCGCTGCCTGTACCGTCTTTAAAAGGTTCTCAATGCCGTATTTCACCTTTTCTTCCTTGGTGCCGGGGCACAGCTTGTCGGTATCCTCGGTGTGCGGCCCCAGTATCAGCAACGAGTCCGCGTGGTTGGAAAGGCCCGAGATCTCGATGCCGTAGCCGGCCAGCATCTTCTTCAGCTCAGCCGCTTTGCCCGGCTTTAATATCTCGTCACAATTGAACTGCTCGCAGCCGCTGTACGCCGGGATCTCCATCATCTCGTACCCGTGCTGCACCATGATCTTTGCGACCTCTTCCAGTGGCAGGTGCGCATAGTTTGCCGCGAAAAATCCTAGTTTCATCGTGCTTCCTCCATCATTTTTTATTTTCAATCAGGTGTGCATCGTGCGCAGAGGCCCGAATTCTTTTCTCGTCTTGACGAGCACGTCGGTGTAGTACTTGTTGTACGTGCAGCAGCCAATCTCGCGCTGGCGGATCAGCAGCTCAAGGCAGTTGTCGCAAATCGTGCACCATTTGATCTCGTTCTCGCGGCCCTCGCGCAGCTTCAAAGGCAGCAGCGGGTCAGCGAACGACTGGCGGCCCAGCGCGATCATATCCACCTTGTTCTCCTCAATGAACTTGGCGCCGTAGAAAAACATCGAGTTCTTGGCCTGCTCCACAGCCAGGCAGCCGTTCCTGCCGTTGCGGAACACCGAGTAGTTGGAGCCCACAATGACCGCCTTCTTGGCAGCTTTCTTGAACTCCTTGGCCCAGTAAGGGTGCAGGTAAGCGAAGTACGGGGCGTGCTTGTCGGCCTGCGTGATGGCCACCGTAATGGACGGGCTGCCGCCGGACTGCACGAAGTACTGCGCGCCGCGCTCCTCCAGGCCGCGAATCAGGTCGAGGGGTTCTGTGAGGTCCATGATGGGCGAATCGGGGCCTTCGGTGCCGAAGCCGCCCGGGAAGCCTTCCCACGCCGATATCTTGGAGCCAATCAGGAAGTTGGGGTCGTTGATTTCCTTGCTGATGCGCTCATACAGGTCGAACGCAAAGCGGCGCCTGTTCTCCCACGGGCCGCCGTATTTCCATTTGCGGTCGTTGTACGGGCGCAGTATCTGCGAACCGAGGTACCCGTGGCACAGCTTTAAGTCGATGCCGTCCGCGCCCGCGTCGTACGCAATGCGCGCCGCCAGCACAAACTGGTCCATGATCTTGTCCACTTCTTCTTCGGTCAGCACGTTCCCGCCAAAGCCGGGCAGCGGCTTTACCGTCACACGGCGCGAAAACTCGGGGTTGCTCAGCTCGCCCGAGTGGGTCAGCTGAAATACGAAGAGCGCCTTCGGGTTGATCTTTTTCAAATCAGCCACGAATTTCTCCAGGGCTTTGGCGTTCCTGGGCATGATGCAAAGCTGGTTAAGCCGGCTGCGGCATTCGTCCGTGATCGTGATGGCTTCCAGCGTGATCATGCCAGCCTCGCCCTTGAACAGGTTGGAATAGCGCTCCACCGTCAGCGCAGACGGGTTGCCTTCTTCGTCCGCGTCGGTGCACTCCATCGCCTGAATGAAAAACCTGTTCGGACATTCCCTGTTCCCGATTTTGATCGGGCTGAGCAATACTTCCTTGTAACGATCCATTTGCATTTCCCTCTTTTCA
>JBMNOT010000234.1:0-3042 GCA_050943225.1 Christensenellales bacterium
CGTCAGCAATATAACAAGCACGATCCCCACGGCCATGGGAATCACGACTTCCAGCGAGAAGATCGATACCCCCGCCGCCATGGACTGATACAACCCCAAAAACAGCATCAGCGACGACGAGCTCAGGCCCGGCACCACCAGGCTAAGGCCCCAGAGTACGCCACACACCAGATACCACCACATATTGGGCTGAATGGATATCCTGACCCCGTACTGGAGATATAGCAGAAGCGCAAACACCGATATGAAACTGACCGTCAGAGCTATCCATGATTTATACGTGCGCCCCTGTTTGCCGGCATCGCGGAAAAGCTGGGGCAACATGCCCGCAATCAGCCCTAAAAACAGCCATATCGCAGCGCTGGAGAGCGACGGGTTGGTGAACAGCATATTCAGCACTCTGGCCAGGCCCCAGTAACCTAAAACCCAGCCTATCAACACAGGCAGCAGTTCCTTAAAATATTTCCTGATCGCGCGAAAGGGATGCGCCAGCAGTGCCATCATGGGCTGATATATACCAAAAATGACACAGAGCACACCGCCGCTGATGCCTGGCAACATCGCGCCCGCGCCGATCAGCGCGCCCTGTATCGCCCTCAACAGCCAGTGCAGCATAGACCGGCGGGGCGTTTTTTCCCTTACCGTGCTGACGCTGTTGTTCTGAACCCCGTTCTCCAAACCGCTCTCCCAATGGTGTATTTGTGTCTTTATGCATTATAAACGGCGGTGCCATATACGTCAATGCGCTTCAGTAGAACTTTTGGGCACTGGACTATCAGGGGGCAGCGATTGGATAAGCTCCTCAGCGGAGAATTCCGGCTTCTTGCAGACGCGGTTCTCACAGACCCAGGCGGCAAACGGCTTGTCCGTATTATAGCTCTTAAGGAATGGCATCGCTTCCTGCATTGCCCGGCTGCCGTCATACCAGATGACGGTAGTGAACGGGTCGAACCGCCGCAGCAGCGCCCTGTAAGCCAAGGCCGCTTCGGCGCTTCCCGCATCTGCCACGATGATGACCTGACGGGGCGCTTCCTGCCCAATAAGCACTGTGGTAATAAGGTGCGCGTGTGACGGCGGCGAACTCTCCGCCATCGGCAGCAGCGCCCGAATCGCGGCGTTGTAAGCCTCTTGCCACTTCTCTTCTCCGGTCAAACGCCAAAGCCGCTGCAGCGCCCGGACCGCACAGGAACTGCCCGACGGCATCGCGCCGTCATACGCGTCCCGCGGAGCGATGAGCAGCGCTTCCGCGCCGTGCGACGTCATCGAAAAACCGTCCGAATCCGCAAACCGCTGCAGCAAACCTTCAGCCAACACTTTGGCTTTCTCCAGCCAGACGATATCCTGCGTTACGGTATACAGCGACAAAAGGCCGTTGGCCATATTCGCCCAGTCGGCCAGTAACGCCGGCCCGCCCGGCTTGGTCAACCAGGTGCCGCAGATCAATCCCTGTTCGTCCGCCATATGCGTCATCACGAACTTTGCCGCGCGAACGGCGCTTTCCGCCAGCGCTTCATCGCTCAATACAGCGCTGGCTCGGGCCATGCCCTCAATTGCCAGGCCGTTCCACGACGCCGATATTTTGGTGTCTTTAAACGGCGGCACACGTCTTTTGCGGATTTCGAACAGCTTTTGCAGCAGCCTTATATCCTTGTCATCCGGCTCGTCCGCCGCGCCGATGAGGTTAAGTATCGTTTTCCCTTCGAAATTGCCCTGCGGGGTAAGGCCCCAGCGTCTCAGGCGGTCCACCTCGCCCGCCTGCAGAAGTCCCGCTAGCTCCGTTTCCTCCCAGACGTAAAACTTGCCCTCCTCCCCTTCCGAATCGGCATCCAATGCGGAATAATACCCGCCTTCGGGCGACTGCATGCCGTGCATCAGATAATTCGCGGTCTGCGCCGCGACACGGCGGTATGCATCCTCCCCCGTGACGGCATACATCTCGGCATACGCATAAAGCAGCAGCGCGTTGTCGTACAGCATTTTCTCAAAGTGCGGCACCAGCCAGCGCATATCCGTGGAATAGCGAGAAAATCCGCCGCCTACATGGTCATAAATTCCGCCGCGAGCCATCTGCCGCAGCGTGTGCTTCGCCATGTCCAGCGCGTCGGTATGGCCGTAAGCCTTCCATTCGCACATAAGGTACAGTATGTAATGCGGCATCGGGAACTTGGGTGCGCGCGAGAATCCGCCGTATTGCGGCTCATACATGGCCCGAAGTGCCTGCGACAAGCCTTTTACGGCGCGCTGCGCGTCGCCACCGTGGCCCGAAGTCCTCTCCTGTGCCATGAAACGGGCGATTTTTTCTCCCTGCTCAACCAGTGCATCGCGCTGCTGACGCCACAAAGTTATCGCGCGTTTCAGCAGCGTATTCAATCCCGTCATGCCGTTTCTGGAATACGGCGGCAGATAGGTGCCCGCAAAAAACGGCTTTTTATCCGGCGTCATCAGTATGGTGAGCGGCCATCCCCCGCTGCCCGTCATCGCCTGGCAGACGGACATGTACACTTCGTCAATGTCCGGACGTTCCTCGCGATCCACCTTGACGGAAACAAATCCCTTGTTCAGTAGCGCCGCGATATCCTCGTTCTCGAAGCTCTCGCGTTCCATCACATGGCACCAATGGCAGGTGGAATAGCCGATGGAAAGAAACACGGGCTTATCCTCTGCCTTTGCCTGGGCGAAGGCTTCTTCACACCAGGGGTACCAGTCCACAGGGTTATGGGCATGCTGCTGCAAATAAGGAGATTTCTCATGGATTAATCTATTAGCCTTCTTATTCGTTGACATGAGAGCAACCTTCCTTCCACTAATAAAATGAAAAATTGCCTTATTATTTTATTTGTTTTAATTTACCCAAGCTGGTCACCAATTACTGAAAATTTTGATTTTGTTTTTATTACATGACAGGACAGAAGTCTAAATAGCGTCTACTCGATAAGGTATCATAAATTGCGCAAATTCAGAAAAGCGTCAAGAAGAAAGGGACATGGACGCAGCCGCTTGGTAGAATAAGTTATCATACTATTCACCAAGAAAGGGGCTGCG
>JBMNOT010000235.1:0-3034 GCA_050943225.1 Christensenellales bacterium
GCAACTACAGCGCTATCAAAGATGGGACAACAACTTTCCTTTGCTTGTTTTGGGTCGGAAATCCCCCCTCCAGTTTTGGAGGGAGCTTTCCGCCCAAAGTGTAACAGATCATTTGACAACGTAGACTCATAACTCAGCACCAGGAAGACGACCAATGAAATATGTGGTATACTTTACGGCGGTGCTGGCTGCCGCCACTGCTGCGGTGATGCTGTTACTGCTCGTCAATCTTGTGGGCCTGTATAACAGCTACGAGGGGTTGATCTCGAGAATCAATTTTTTGGTCCGCGTTGTTCTCATGACGGCCGTGGCTGCTATGGCGGTGGTTCAGCTTTTCCGCTCCACGCCGCGGCTGATGCTGATTTTTGCCGGCGCTGCTTTTTACTCCGGACTATCGTTGTTGATGAACCAGTGGGTTACATCGATGATCGCAGCGTCGATGATCGCAGAAGGAACAGGCGAAATAACTGGCATCAGAGTTGTGTTTATGGGGCAGCTGACGGTCTTGTCGCTGCTGATGTTGACGGCTGGGCTTCTGCCTGCCCTCTACGAATGGATTCGGCACGGATTACTGGTGAAGACGCAGCCAAAACGCGATGTGAAAAAGAGCCTGCTGATCACGGCAGGTATTATGGCCTGTATCCATCTGGCCCTGTCAATATTGGACATAGCAATTCAAGCTTCGGAGTTGGCGCCCATTGCCATGACGTCTATAAAAATCCGGATGCCGTCGTTTATCCTCGGGCTGTTGTTTGCTATTGGCCTTCTGGTTACCTGCTTCCTGATGAAGCGGCGTACGGGTGTGCTGTACCGAATGTTTTTTATCGGGCCGATTGTGTTGGGGATTGTCTCACTGCTGTTCAGCCTCGCCTGGGGGCAGGAGGCGGGTATGCTGATGGGTATTGAACCTATCGACTCCTTAGCTAAAGACTTGATTGTGTATGTATTTGCGAGACTAGCGGCGGTGTTTGTGATTATCCATGCGGCGAAGCACTGGGAGGACTTTGCTCCGCCGGCACTGACGCCGCAGACGTATGACGAGCCGGAAGCATCCGCCGCGGAATAGAGCGGAGACAAACCGACTGTGAGAGTTTGCTCTCGGAAAGGATAATGCGATGGAGGATACTTTTTTCGTGTCGCTCAGCATATACAGCGCGATAGACGTTATCGACAGGGAGTGGTGGGCGGCAGCATCACCGGAGAGCGCATCGACATGTATGGTCAGAAAGCGGCAAGCGGAGGCTTTGTGGTGCTGGTATACGAGAAGCACTACTACCGTGCGGGCAACCGCCACACGCTGACGTGACGCTGGATGACTTCACCGGGAACACGCGCGTGCACTGCGTGAGCGGCGGCGGTGGCGAAGGTCTGTTCCGCTTTGACTGGGGCGCAGCCGACAGCTTCACCGGAGTGGTGCAGAAGGCCTTGGCGCCATGGCGCATATAACCGGATAAACGGCAGATAACATGATGGGAGATTGCATGTTTCAGCACATATTGTTTGACGCGGATAATACGCTTTTTGATTTCGACCGGGCGGAACGGCGCGCTTTCATGCGCACGATGGAGGCGTTTTCCATACCGTGCGACGACGCGCTGTTCTACCGTTACCGGGAGATGAACCGGCAGCTCTGGCTCAGGCTGGAGCAGGACATCACCGGCAAGGCCTTCGAGCTGGTCAACCGGTTCCGCCGGCTGCTGCCCGACCATGAGTTTTCCGCGGAGGAGATGAACAAAACGTACCAAAGCCAGCTGGTGGAGCAGACGGAACTGATAGAAGACGCGCTGACGGTGTGCGAGCAACTGAGCAGGCGCGCGGAGCTGTCAATCGTTACCAACGGCGTGGGGCCTACCCAGCGCAGCAAGCTGGCGCGGACGCCGCTGGCGCCTTATTTTAAAAGGCAGTTCATTTCGGAGGAGATAGGCTTCTCCAAGCCGGATGTCCGCTTCTTTAGGCATGTGATGGCCGCGCTGGATCATCCGGACCTGTCCCGCGTGCTTATTGTGGGCGATTCGCTGACCTCCGATATCCAGGGCGGCATGAACGCGGGTATCGTCACCTGCTGGCTAAACCGGGAGGGCGCGCCGCTGCCGGAAGGCTACCGCGCCGACTATATTATCCGCAGCCTGAAGGAACTGCTGGACATCGTACAGTAAACCCGGCCTGAGTCTTAAATTCTTTTTGGCCCTTGTTATTTGGAGGGCCTTTTTGTATCATAAGTATGACCAAAGTATAGGCGGTGGCAACTATGAACGGCGGGAATCAGTGCCTGACGGATATTGCCGAGCAGTTGATAACGGCGCACAATGCGCGCGTGCTGGGGTACGCAGTGGACTACGACGCACAGGAACTGGCCATCCGTGTCGAGCAGCAGGGCAAGCGGCTGGTAATGCGGTTTACGGGCCTGGTGGCACACCATTTTAACCACGCCGGCATCCGCAATGTGATATACGATATCGCCGCCGTACCGCTGGACGAGTTCATAGACTCGGAGCGCAAATGGCTGACGCGCACGCTGCGCTTCGGATTCCCCGTTACAGTCCGCGGCGGGCTGGACAGCCTGCGCCGCTCGCTGAGCGAGCAGGGCTGCCAGGTGTTCGACATACGCGCGTCGGTGGGGCTGTGCGGATTTGTCATCGCGCAGCGGCTTATCATTGAGCCGGATACCCGGTCATAACTTGAAAGGGGGAGTATATGGCAAAAACCGGTTGGGTAAAACACATCGCGCTGTGCCTGGCTGCGGCGGCGCTGGCGGTGGTGGGCATAGGCTGCGAGGCGCTACTCGGTTCGCAGCGGACCGATCTCGTCAACGACAGCGTGCTGGAGCTGCGCATCTACACCGACAAGGACGAGTACATAGCGGGTGAGGCGGTCGATTGCTACGCGATATTGGAATATGTAGGCGGCGCGGACAGCATCACCATACACAGCAGCGACCCGCTGGTTTACTTCACCATTAAGGGCAGCGTGTTCAAAGGCGACTACGCGGTAATCGACGTGCTGATTACTACGACGCTCGTCAAAGGCGAGCGGG
>JBMNOT010000236.1:0-3026 GCA_050943225.1 Christensenellales bacterium
CTGGTGCGCACGCGGGTTGCTTCCAACAACTCGCCCTGGCTGATGCACTGCCAGCCCGGCGACATCCACACCGTGGCCGTCTCCCACGGCGAAGGCCGTTTTGTCGCCACGCCGGAGGAAGCGCAGGCGCTGCTCGAAGCGGGCCAGGTCGCCACGCAGTACGTGGACCAAACGGGCAAACCCACCATGGGCAGCGGCAACCCCAACGGATCCATGCTTGCGGTGGAAGGCCTGCTCTCTCCTGACGGCCGCGTATTCGGCAAGATGGCGCACTCTGAGCGCTATACCGCCCATACGTTGATCAACGTGCCGGGCGAAAAGGATCAGAAGATATTCCGCAGCGGCGTCGAATACTTCCTGTAATACCGGAAACGGCATAAAACCCTGCCTAAGGCAGGGCATACGAAAAGGCGGATGGTTCTCATCCGCCTTTACTATCCAAACCGGGAGCTTTCTTACTTCCGTTTTACCCGACGTCCGGTTCGATCAGGCCGAGATCGCCGTCGTTGCGCTGATACAGCACATTGATCTCATTCGTGGTCGCGTTGCGAAACACGAAGAACTTGTGTCCCAAAAGTTCCATCTGCATCTGCGCCTCCTCCAGGCTCATCGGCTTCATCACAAATTTCTTCGTCCGGACAATTTTGGGCACTTTCTCGTCTGCCAGCTCCGCCGCATAATCGTACTCGCTGCCGGAAAACGCTCCTTCACGCAGTTTTTTCCTGAGCGCCGTGCGGTGTTTGTGGATCTGCTTCTCAAGCTTTTTCACGACACCGTCGATCGACGCATACATGTCCCCCGTGGCTTCTTCGCCGCGAAGGACAACTCCATTGAAAGGTATGGTCACCTCTACAATGTGTCTGGACCTTTGGATCGACATGGTGATATGCGCTTCGGTACCCTCATCAAAATACTTTTGCAGTTTGGAGACCTTTTTTGTCATGACTTCCTTTAAGTAGTCGGACACTTCCATACCCTTCCCCGCAATGCTGACGCGCATGATCCGTCCCCCTTTCAGCATGTTTTTTAATACCCCGGCAAGCGAGGCCAGTCTACTATAATCTTACCTCCAAAAGAGCGGCAATAAACAAATTGCGGTGCTCTTTTGATGAATATTCTCCAGCCACCGTTTCTTTTCCTGCCGATTTAAAAATGGTCACAAATTGGTCTCAAAAAATACACAATCGGGGGTTTTTCGCCGATTTCGGGCATTAAAAAGCCGTGCACCCGGATATCGACATGCCACTACAAGAGGTATGGCGGCAGGTTGCTCAAAGCAGACTGATCCGAGGCACACGTCCAGTTCCGCTTACTGCTGCTCCCGTCAGGGCCTGACAGGGTTCACGGTTGTCCGTTGCACGGGGCCCACTTCTCAACGCCCCTTGCCGCCTCCGTACCTTACAGTGACACGCCTCCATCCGGGAATCCGACCCTGCTATAGCGGATTGCAGGTTCAGGGCACCGCTAGCTCCCCGTCTGGCACGGCAAACTTGTTATCTGTATTTATTATGTGGCAAACACGGCGTATTATACGAAAAATTTCCGCCGCACCACGCACTCGCTGCGTTCCGGGCCCACGCCAATCATGTCAACCGGCGTTTCCGTCTCGCTTTCGATGAACTCAATGTATTCGCGGGCGCTCTTCGGCAAATCCTGGTACCGGCGCACGTGCGAAATGTCGTCGCTCCAGCCCTCAAATTCCTTGTAGACCGGCTTCGCCTTGGCCAGCTGCTCCAGCGACGCCGGGTAATCCCTGGTGAGCTTGCCGTCAATTTCGTACGCCACGCACACCCGAACCTTGTCAAAGCCGCCCAGCGTATCCATGCGCGACAGCGCGATGGACGTCATGCCGCTGGTGCGCGCCGCAAAGCCCACGATCACGAGGTCCAGCCAGCCGCAGCGCCGCGGACGGCCGGTGGTCGCACCGTATTCATGGCCTTTCTGCCGGATGCGCTCGCCGATCTCATCGTGAAGCTCGGTGACAAACGGCCCCTTGCCCACACGGGTGGTGTAGGCTTTCACCACGCCCACCACCTCGGTCACCGCGAACGGCGGCAAACCGGTGCCGATGCTGACGCCGCCCGCTATGGGGTGCGACGACGTTACATACGGGTAAGTGCCGAAATCGATGTCCAGCAGCATGCCCTGCGCGCCTTCAAACAGCATCTTCTTGCCCGACTTATAAAGGTCGTAGCACACGCGCACCGTGTCGCAGATGTAGGGTCTCAGCTTGTCCCGGTATTCGGCAAACTCGTCAATCATGCTGTCCGCATCCAGCGGCGGCTGACCGTATATCTTGGTTAAAATCTCGTTCTTCTGGGCCAGCACGCTGCGCAGCTTGCTCCCAAAATTGTCGGACAGCAAATCGCACATCCTGAGCCCCAGCCGCGCCGCCTTGTCGGTGTAGCACGGGCCGATGCCGCGCTTGGTGGTGCCGATCTGCGCTTCGCCGGCGTTGTCTTCGCTGATGCCGTCCAGCAGCTTGTGGTACGGCATCACCATGTGCGCCCTGTCGGATATCATCAGGGCGTCCACGGACAAACCCTTGCTTTTGACCAGCTCGATTTCGCTGATCAGCGAGCCGGGGTCTACCACCACGCCGTTTCCGATCACGCACAGCTTGCCTTCATAGAGCAAGCCGGCGGGCAGCAGATGAAGCGTATAGGTCACGCCGTCCACAATAATGGTGTGGCCCGCGTTGTTGCCGCCCTGATAGCGTAAAACCACATCCGCTTCGTTTGCCAAAAAGTCCACAAAGCGGCCTTTGCCCTCATCTCCCCATTGCGCTCCAAAAACAGATACACCCGGCATCGCCATCTCTCCTAGGTCATCACAGATTTAAAAAGCGGGGGCCGCAACCTCCGCTTTTAAGTCCTATGACATTTTAACAGAAATAATCTGCTTCGTCAACAGCCGACATATACGATTTTCTACGTTGTCAAATGATCTGTTACACTTTGGGCGGAAAGCTCCCTCCAAAACTGGAGGGGGGATTTCCGACCCAAAACAAGCAAAGGAAAGTTGTT
>JBMNOT010000237.1:0-2986 GCA_050943225.1 Christensenellales bacterium
TTCTTCGTCCGCGTCGGTGCACTCCATCGCCTGAATGAAAAACCTGTTCGGACATTCCCTGTTCCCGATTTTGATCGGGCTGAGCAATACTTCCTTGTAACGATCCATTTGCATTTCCCTCTTTTCAATTAGTAGTGACGTTTGGAAAGCAGCCGCCTTTATGCAAGAGCCCTTACATATCTTATCCGGAATATGTCGCTAAGAAACGTCTAGAAGCGATTTTGAATCCAAAAAGGCATGAAGCCGAAAAATACTTCATGCCTGTATCATAGACTGTTTTTTTGAACGTGTCAATAATTTATTTTGTCACTTTATTGCATCACTTAATTTATGCGCAGCATCACGCAAAGCTTCTTTGGGCGTCATTCTTTGGTTCAGCGCAGCATGCACCGCGTTGCCGATGATTCGTTCCATAATGGCGTAAGAAACGCTCTCTCCTTTGGAGTTGCGCGGTATTGCGCGCCGTTTGGTGCACGAAAATGCTTCGGGCAGCACCCGGTACCACGGGTACAGGTTGTGCAGTTCGCTGCTCTCCAGCATCGCCCGGTAAGGCACGATTCTGCCCAGCATGGCGTTGGGGAACATCAATGACTCCGACGCAGTCCATTTGACAAACTCGAATGCGTCACTCTTTTTGTCGGAATAAGCGCTCACGCCGATTGACCATCCGCCGAGCACGCTCACGCGACCCGGAAGCAGCGCAAAACCCACTTTACCCACGACGTTGGAAATACTCCTGTCTTCCAGCGGCGTCGCGTGGTCGGAATACATGACCATCATGGCCGCGTAACCACGGGCAAATATATCCACCTGCTCATCCCACCAGTGCGCCGGAGATTTAGGGCTGGCATAGGCAAAGCTATCGATGTATAGGGACAGCGCTTTTACGCAGGCGTCGCTGTCGATCACCACTTTGCCGTTCTCAAAAACGGCGCCGCCTTCCGCCCAGGCGCGAGGCAGATATTCGCACACCGCACCGACCGCGTTCATCGCACCTAGCGTCGTACCATATATCGTCTCTGAATCCAGATTGTACTTGCGAGTAAAGAACTTTGCGACGCGGTTATACTCTTCCCAGGTCTCAGGCACCTTCAGCCCCTGTTTAAACCGCTCGTAATAAAGGCGCTTGTATTTGATGTTCTCGAAAAGGTCCTTGCGGTAAAACAGCAGCTGGACGGTGTGGCTGAACGGCAGCGCGTGCAGCCTGTCAGCGAAGAAGCAGTGTTCCCGCAGCACGTCCTCGGAGAACATGGCTTCCAGCGCCTGCTGGTCCGGATAAAACTCCGTCAGGTCCTGCACGTAACCGCCCAGAATCAGCTCCTTCATCCAGGGCAGGTCCATCGTAAAAACGTCGTATTCCCCGGCGGGCGCGCCCCGCAGCACTTCATCCAGCATCTGATTGTAAGGAACCTGCTTAAGCTCCAGATCGATGCCCGTGCTGCGCTTAAAATCCACCGCGAGCGACTTCAAGGTATGGCTGGACGGTGAATCCTGTGTAAGAACCCGGATTTTGCGGCATGCGCCGATATCGTGGCAGCGCGCCGCCGCCAGCCCGTATCTTTCAGTACAGGGGACGGAAATGCTCCGCCCTCCCTTCTTGTCTTTGGTGGTCACAATCTCGACCAGCAGGTCAAACGCGCTTCGCGCCATCTGCGTATACGGAAGCGGCAGCGTTCGCTCCCGTTCGCCCTTGACCTTGGTCCATTCCTCTGCGTCCAGCGCGATAAGCTTGGTCTTAGCGAGCCTCGGTTTTGCTCCGATGGCCAGCGCACAGGCCACGCCCTCATACAGCACCCTGTCGGTGGTGAATATTACCTGCGGCGGGTTTTCCAGCTCCATCAGGCGGATCGCAGCGCGCATCGCGCTTTCCTTGTTGCAGTTTACCGTCTCCACGTATTTGGTATCGATGTTTTTGCGCGCTTTCTGCATGGCGCTGAAATACGCATCCATGCATTCCATCTCAAAGGAATATTCCTGCGGGCCTGTCACGATCGCGATCCGGTGATAGCCCGCAGCTATCTGTTCGCCGATGGTGGCCGCCACGCGGGCGCGCACGTTCATATCCACATTGTTCATGCGGTATCCCATCACCTTTCGGTGTATGAACACAATAGGCAGCCCGCCGTCGATGAGCCGGTTAAAGAATTCGGTGTTGGTCGGCTGACAGGTGAGCAATATGACGCCGTCGGTGCCCATCATCATCGCATTTTCCAGTATTTCGCACTCCCGACTGGGCACATCGGCACACACCCTGAGGTACGCCTTATAACCCCTTTCTTTGGCATTTCGGTCGATCTCTTCAAATATCTTGGCGTACGCAGGATTGGAAATGTAGGGCAGCACCACCTCGATACGTCCAGTCCGGTTGGTTTTTAGATTCCTGGCCATCGCGTTGGGCTTGTACCCCAACTGGGCCATAGCCTGTTCTACCCGTCTTATTTTATCGCTGCTGACTGACTTTGACCCGTTGATAACGTTGGAAACCGTTCCATGAGACACGCCCGCCAGCCGCGCGACATCTTTCATCGTCGCCATTCCATTACCCCGCTCATTCAAACATGTTTAGTGAAATATATATATCGCAATCTCATCATAACACATAAACCGCTTTTGGCAAGCTTCAAAAAATAGATGCTGATATCATTGAGCCGCTTTTTTGGAACATTTCAAAACAAGGTTTGACCGCTCGCCGTTTTGTTCCGGTATAATACATTTGGATGCAGCCCCTTGGGCCACATCCGTCACTGAATTGTCCGCTGTTATGTAGAACCTCTCAATACCAATACGAAACTTTCAGAAACAGGTTGCTCGTTTTTGCTTTGAACCTGCCAAGCCATCATGTAGTAACCGCTGTAAGATACAGAGCCGACGGGAGGTTAAAATATTAATTGGAACGTATCATTATTTATGGCAAGGCACTTTCCGCTATACTTAAAGGCGCCGGCATGGCTGTATCAAGAACGCATCATTCATTAAAAATATTGCA
>JBMNOT010000238.1:0-2959 GCA_050943225.1 Christensenellales bacterium
TGGTTCTACCGTGGTGTCGCAGCGGTAACAGTGGCCTACGTTATGCTTGTAGTCCTCGATCTTCACCAAAAGGCCCAGCTGCCCCAGTTCCTCCACGATCTGCGCGCGCGCGTCTTCCTTGCTGACACCCGCATATTTGCCGCCGTTTTCGTTGATCACGCCGCTGTCGTCCATCACGCGGATCACCGGCAGGTTGTGCCGCTCGCCCACCTCGAAGTCGTTGGGGTCGTGCGCGGGCGTAATCTTCACGGCGCCGGTACCGAACGACGCGTCCACATATTCGTCCGCAATCACCGGGATAGGCCGGTTCATGATGGGCAGTATCACGTTCTTGCCAATGAGGTGCTTATACCGCTTGTCGCTGGGGTTCACGGCCACCGCGGTATCGCCTAGCATGGTCTCGGGCCGCGTGGTCGCCACCACGATGCCTTCGCCGCCGTCTTCCGCCGGGTAGCGGATGTGCCACAGGTGCGACGCTTCCTCCGCATACTCCACCTCCGCGTCCGAGAGCGCCGTCTCGCACTCGGGGCACCAGTTGATGATGCGGTCGCCCTTGTATATCAGGCTCTTGTTATACAGCCGCACGAAGAACTCGTTGACCGCGCGGTTGCAGCCCTCGTCCATCGTGAAGCGCTCGCGAGCCCAATCGCACGAGGAACCGAGTTTTTTGAGCTGCTCCACGATACGTCCGCCGTACTGCTCCTTCCACTGCCACGCACGTTCCAGGAACTTTTCACGGCCCAGCTCCTCCTTGGACGTGCCTTCCTCGCGCAGCTTATCCACGATTTTAACCTCTGTCGCGATGCTGGCGTGGTCGGTGCCCGGCAGCCACAGCGCGCAGTAGCCCTGCATCCGCTTGGTGCGGATGATGGCGTCCTGCATCATGTTGTCCAGCGCATGGCCCATGTGCAGCTGCCCGGTGATGTTGGGCGGCGGTATCACGATGGTAAAAGGCGTCTTGTTTTTGTCGATCTCGGCATGGAAATAGCCTTTTTCCATCCATTCGTCGTACAGCCGCTGCTCCACCTCTTTGGGGTCGTAAACCTTGGCCAGTTGCTTCGCGTACATAATATAAAAAACCTCCTCGTTTTTCCAAAATAAAAAACCGCCCTTGCTATAAGGACGGATGTCTCCGCGGTACCACCTTGATTCGGATATCGCTGCCGATATCCGCTCTTTGCCGCTTAACGCGCGGTTCACGCCGCGGGCTACTGAACACGCTTTCGTGCGTTCACCCGCAGTGCCACAAAGCGACTTCAGGCACACCTTCCGCAGGGCCCTTTCAGCCGGCGAAGCCCCTCTCTTTGGCGGACGCACGCGCCCTACTCCTCTTTGTCATTGCGTTGCGGTCATTATAATACAGCGGTCAACTTGATGTCAATACGGCACGCTCTTCCAAAGCGCGCTGTTATTGCGCCTTGCGCCGCTGCACCGCGCCGTCTATAATGGTGATATCACATCTTAAGAGGATGCACCGATGGAACTGGTCCTGATGATTCTGCAGGCCATCGCTCCGGCCGTCGCACTCGGGCTGTTTCTGCTGTTTACCGACCGTTACGACAGAGAGCCCAAGCGGCTGCTTTTACTCGTGTTTTTTCTGGGCATGGTCGTCACATTGCCAACGCTGATTGCAGAAAACATCGGCCAGATGTTCAACATTTACCGCGGCCTTATGGGAAAGCTGTTTGAAGCGTTTATCGTCATCGGCCTTGCGGAAGAGTATTTCAAGCGCCTCGTGGTGCTTAAGACAGTGTACAATCACCCCGCATTCAACGAGCGGCTGGACGGCATCATCTACTGCGGCGTCGCGGCGCTGGGGTTCGCCACGCTGGAAAATTTCATGTACATTCTCTCGTATTCCGCCACAGCGCCGAATATCTGGATATCGCGCGCACTCCTGAGTGTCCCCACACACATGCTGCTGGGCATCACGATGGGCTATTACCTGTCCATGGCGAAGTTCTGCATCTACCCTGCCCTGTGCCGGAAATACTACCGGATGTCGCTTTTCGTGCCCGCTCTGCTGCACGGGGCGTTCGACTTCATACTGATGTCTGAAATTCCGCTGCTTTCGCTGCTGCTGTTGCCGTTTGTCGCGTACCTGTGGATATCCAGCATGATCAAGCTGCGGCGTTATTATAAAGAATCCAAGGAAATCAACAGGCCGTTTCAATAACATCTATTCAAATTATTGTTATTTGACCCGTTATATTAAATTTAATAATATAGAAGTGTCACGCAATATAGAAGTGTCACGCAACAAAAGGGGAAACATGAAACTCCATCCTCCGCAAACCCGACTGAAAAAAATATTGCTGGAGCTTACTTGGCTGCTGCCGGGGATTATATTTTACGGGCTTTTCCGGCTGGCTTTTCTTTGGCCTGAGTTTACGGAAACGCACTATTCACGCGGCATATTCCGCGCTATCAGCCAGGCGCAGTCCGCCCTTTTCGGCTGGATTCCGTTTTCGCTGGGCGAGTTTCTCCTGTACGCGTTCGCGCTGTTTGTGGTTATCCACATGCTGCTCATGCTGGTGCGCGCCATACTGGCCAAAAAACTCTGGTGGTATGTGCTGCTGCGCCGCATCATCGCGCTCTTAGGCGCGGCGTCCTGCATATACGCGCTGTTCATCGGCCTTTGGGGGTTCAATTACGCCCGGCAGCCGCTCAGCGAGAGCCTAGGCTTGGATACTTCTCCGGCCACTGTGCAGGAACTTTACTCCACATGCGAAGCGCTGATCGCCCAGGCCACCGCGCTGCGCGCACAGGTGCCGGAAGATGAACACGGCGTCTTTGCTCCCGACAAGACGAAAGAACAAATTATCCTCAGCGTGCCGTCGTATTACAACCGAGCCGCCCAGCTTACGGGATACGACTGGCTTGCCGGCAACTTCGGCCCGGCGAAACAGGTGCTCTACTCCATCGGCCTGTCATATTCGCACATCACCGGCGTTTACTT
>JBMNOT010000239.1:0-2954 GCA_050943225.1 Christensenellales bacterium
AGGACCGCCTTCTCTTGATGCTTTGACAACTTCTTCAACATGTGCCGATTTTCCGCTGGTAAATATTTTGGTAAACTCCGGAATCAGGGCTGCTCCTAAAGTGCCACAGCTTATAATAATCGATAGAACAAACCAAAGGTTCCCGTCTCGTGCCGCTACTTCTGAACCCGGTCCCAGCATCAGATAACTGATGACAAATGTAACTATTATTGAAAGAATTGATGTAATCCACACCAAGCTGGTAAGAGGTTGTTCAAAATCAATTTCATCCTTCCCGGCATATTTTGACTGACTTAATGCTCTATTAATATAAAAAGATGTTATTGAAGTAACAATCATAAGTATCCGCATCACAAAAATCCAAGTAAGTAGGATACTCTGCAATGTTACATCTACAGCCAGAACAATAAAAGATACTAAAGCAACACCTGTAACACCATATGTTTCAAATCCATCGGCGGTCGGCCCCACACTATCACCAGCATTATCTCCCGTGCAGTCTGCAATAACACCGGGATTACGCGGGTCGTCTTCTTTAATTTTAAATACAATTTTCATCAGGTCGGAACCAATATCGGCAATCTTTGTAAAAATACCACCGGCAATACGCAAGGCACTGGCTCCTAATGATTCCCCTATGGCAAAACCAATAAAACTTGCACCGGCCAGTTCCCGAGGAACAAAAATCATGATAATAAGCATCATGATAAGTTCCACACAAATTAAAAGAACACCAATGCTCATCCCCGCATCCAAAGGAATATTCAAAAGCTTTAATGGTTTTCTTTCTAAAGAAGCAAATGCCATCCGGCTATTAGCAAGTGTATTCATGCGAATACCATACCAGGCTACGCTATAAGAACCAAGAATACCGATCACAGTCCAGGCCAAGATCAATAAAACACCGCTAATTGGTGTTTTTTGGAGATACCCAAAATAGAAGGCAATACAGATAGCAATGAAAAAAAGCAATATACCCAAGAACTTACCCTGTTGTATCAAATAAGTCTTACAGGTTTCATAAATGGTATTTGCTACATCCAGCATTGATTTATGGGCTTGAATTTTTTTCACTCTCATGAACTGGTAAAAACCAAAGAGCATCCCCAATAAACAAACTACAATACCACATAAGAGTAAATTATTTTGCTCCGGGGTAAGATTGGGAATCTTCAAATTTGCTTCACCGGCAAACGCCATTACCGGTGAAAGGAGAAATATCAGTAAACTAAATAAACCATTAAATATGACTTTCGCCTTTTTCTTTTCGCAGCTTCTTTTCACGTTTTTCTCATGAAAAACGTGCGCTTGAACACTCATGTTGTCTTCACTCCCTATATAGTTAGATTGTCTTACTATTGTTTTCTACGAACCCCCCCTTAATAATCGACTATACCACGGTTATCACAATACAATACCTAGTAATCCCCTTAACTGATAACCGGGAAATCCAAAATTATTCATTAAAGAACCTCTTTAGGGCAGCCTGTTTACCAATAGCTATTAATATATCTCCCTTGTAAACCAAATCATCAGCACCTGGAGCTATTTGAATATTGTCCCCCTTTTTAATTGCCATAACACTAATTCCCCATTTAGCTCGTAAATTAAGCTTCCCTAATGTTCTCCCTGCCAAACGCTCTCCAACCACAATTTCCATAATACTGTAATCAGCGGAAATGTCAATATAATCTAAAATATTTGCGGAAGACAAATTGTGGGCCAGGCGTGATCCCATATCCCGTTCCGGATAAATCACCCTATCCGCCCCAACTTTATCCAGTACTTTCCCATGCACCGCACTATTAGCTTTAGCCACAATATTCTTAACACCAAGCTCCTTTAACAAAACTGTTGTCAGAATACTAGCCTGCATATTATGACCGATAGATACTACTACCGTATCAAAGTTCCTCAGTCCTAATGCCTTTATTACCTCTTCGTCGGTAGCATCTCCCTGAACACAATGTGTCACTTCATCCATTATTCTTTGTATTTTTTCCTGTGAAATATCCAGCGCTAAAACATGGTGCCCCATTCGGTAAAGGGTTGTGGCCAGACTGGCCCCGAATCTCCCTAACCCTATTACGGCAAACTGTTTCATAATAATTCACCTCTAACCAACTGTGATTTTTTCCTCTGGATACCTTACCTGGGATTTTTGCCGTAAACGCTCCGTTAAGGCAAAAGCCAACGTTAATGGGCCTAACCGGCCTAAAAACATGGTAGAAACAATAACCAACTTTCCTACAGAAGAAAGGTAGGGAGTAATTCCTGTAGATAGTCCAACGGTACCAAAGGCGGATACCTCTTCAAACAAAATCTCCATCAAACTAAAGGGCTCTGAAATCAATAGTATCATTGTTCCCATTAACACCACTCCCAACGAAATAATTAAAATCGTCAGTGCTTTAAAAATGGTGTTCTGGGGTATACCCCGGCGAAAAACTTCCACTTCTTTTTTGCCCTTAATAATACTTCTTACTAAAACCATAATAACACCAAAGGTAGTAGTCTTAATTCCACCTCCTGTTGATCCCGGAGAGGCTCCAATAAACATTATAATCATAATAAAAAATAACGTAATCTGGTTAAATGCCCCAATTGGCAAAGTGTTAAACCCAGCAGTACGGGCGGTAACAGACTGAAAATATGCACCGAGAATTTTCGATGGTAAAGGAAATCCTGCCATGCTTTTGGGATTATTAAATTCAAAAACAAAAATTGAAATGGTACCAATTATAAGTAACACAGCAGTAATTAATAAAGCCATCTTAGAATGCAGACTAAGCTTCCGTTTTCTGTTAGTCAGACAATTTCGGAGATCAATAACAACGGTAATCCCTATACCTCCAATAATAATTAACGATGTAATAACAAGATTTACCGCGATATCACCGCAGTAATTAGCCAAATTATCAGAAAACAAACTAAACCCAGCATTACAATAAGCC
>JBMNOT010000016.1:0-16553 GCA_050943225.1 Christensenellales bacterium
AGCGTCGCGATGAGCCGCGGGCTGCGGCCCAGCCGCACCAGCCGGAAAAAGCCGTACACAGCGGTAATCAGTATGCCCGCGTGCAGCCCCGACACCGCCAGCAGATGCGCCATGCCGGTGTCCTTGAACGCTGCGTACGTGACGTCGTCTAGTTCCCGCTTGTCGCCCAGCAGCATCCCCTTTGCGATGGGCGCGGCGTCCGGTTCAAACACGCGGTCCATCACGTCGCTGATATAACGCCGCGCGTTCGCCATCGCCACCGCCAAAGACGGCGCATAGCCCGTTTTCTCCACGGATTCGGCGTACGCTTTCACGTGAACGCCCTGCGACAGAAGGTATAGCCGCTCGTCGAAACCGCCGGGATTGCGCACCCCGCGCGGCCGCTCCACCCGGGCTACGGCAGACAAAGTGTCGCCGCACGCGATATCAGCGTCCAGCTCAACCGGCACGTACAGCTTGACGTTGCCGCAGGGTTTCCCGTTCACCCGGGCGTCGTCCAGCAGGCACACAACGCTGCCGTAGTCGTTCTCATACGGCTCGGTATACACGCGGCCCGTCACCGCAAGGCCTTCGCCCGTCAAAACCGGCGGCGACGCCATCGCGCCCGAGGCAAGGCAAGCCGCCAACAGCGCGCTCACCGCGCCAGCAAGCAGCAGGCCGCCCCGCCAGCGCCTGGCGACAAAGCGCACACAAAAAGCCGCAGCAGTCAGCGCCGCCGCGGCTATCGCGTATTCCCAAGCAGCCGGAACAAAGCGTCCCAGCACAACGCCGCATCCGAAGCACACCGCAAGCAGCAAGACAGGCCGCCTGTTCAGCAGCCGCTTCGGCGTTGCAGCGTCCATTTCCTACACCTCGTAGGATTGGCCTTCTTCTATCATTTCAGCGGACGGATAGCTTTCGCGCACCTCGCCCATCACATCCTCCGGATTGTATTCCGGCAGCAGGTGCGTCACCAGCAGCCGCCTCACGCCCGCCTCTTTCGCGATGCGGCCCGCGTCCTTTGCGGACACGTGCGGCGCCGTGGGAGACTTGTCCTTCTCCAGCAGCGCGGCTTCCATCACCATGAGGTCCGCCCCCGAAGCAAAGCCCGCAAGGCGGCCGTTGTCCCGCGTGTCGCCCGAATACACGAGCTTCCTGCCGCCCGCTTCAAACGACATGGCGTAGCTTGGCACCGGGTGCGGCATCTCGGCAAATGCGATGTCCATATCGAAAAGGCGTATCCGCACGCCGTCGGTAATGTAATGCACGTCCATCATGGCGTGGGACGACAGCAGGGAAGATTCCGCGGCAGGCTCCGCCGGCAGGTACACCGGCAGCGGCTCTGTGCGCCGGCCCAGCTTCTTGTCCACCTCCAGCGCGTAACGCAGCGTCAGCGCGTCGCCCATGTGGTCCGCGTGCAGGTGCGACAGCACCAGCGCGTCGATTTCCCGCGAGGGCAGCACCGAAAGCAGTTTGGACAGCGCGCCGCAGCCCAGGTCAACCACGATATTCCTGCCACCGTAGGTCAGCACATAGCAGGAACAGCTCTCCCCCGCTTTGGGATACGGCCCGTATTTTCCGATGCAAATGAGCTTCACAGAATCGCCCCCTCCGTCAGCGTTTGGGCGGCAGCAGGGCCTGCGCCACGCGCCTTATCGGATAGTAGAGCGCCAGCGCGCCCGCCACGCCCGCGATCCATTGTATCAGGTTAAAGACAATCGTACCCACAGCGTACGACCATCCGAAGCATATCCATTCGAACACGCCGTAGCCCACCACCATAATCGCGCCTCCCAGTATGGAAGCCCCGGCGAACCAGCCGAATCCGCCTTTTTTGGTCAGCTCGGCGCACAGCAGGCCCATCGCCGCTTTGATGACCAACGTGGCCGGCGCATACACAGGAAAGCCAAGAAGCAGGTCAGAGAGGGCACTGCCGATGCCGGCCGCCGCAGCCGCCCAGGGTGCGCCCACCAGCAGGCCGGAACAATATATCACACAGTCGCCAATGTTCATATACGCGCCGCTGGCATTAACCGGTATTTTAATGAGGTACGTAAAAACGAATACCAGTGCGGCCAGCATGCTGGTGATCACAAGCGTCTTTGTGCGAATCTTTGGCGTCAATTCCCGTCTCCTTATCCCTTTTTCTCTTATTCTAATGGATTTCCCGCCGGGGTGCAATCGTTTCTTGCCGGGGATATCTGCCCTTCCCCGGGGCGGTTCGCGCCGCGCTGCCGCAAAGCGGCAATCACGCGAGGCCCGCCTTTTCATATACTGTATTATCTTATCTTTCTGTCGGGGGCTTTTCACTATGTGTGGTATCGTGGGAATCGTGGACTTTGAAAATGATCTTTTGGGCGAGAGCCAAACCTTGTCTGCCATGATGGACACCTGCGCGCACCGAGGGCCCGATGCGGCGGGCACTTATCTGACGCACCAGGTAGCTCTGGGGCACCGGCGTCTCAGCGTCGTGGACCCTGCGGGCGGCAGCCAGCCGATGATCCGCAGCGTCGGCTCAAATACATATGTCATCGTCTACAACGGCGAGCTCTACAACACGCCGGAGCTGCGTCAGGCGCTCACCAAAAAAGGCCACACCTTTTTCTCTCATTCGGATACCGAGGCGCTGCTGCTGTCGTACATCGAATGGGGGCCGTCCTGCGTGGAGAGGCTGAACGGCATATTCGCCTTCGCCATCTGGGACGACAAAAAGCAGCGCATCTTCCTCGTGCGCGACCGCATGGGCGTCAAGCCGCTGTTCATCGCGCGGCCGAGCAACACCACTTTGCTGTTCGCCTCCGAAATCAAATCGCTGCTGGCCCATCCGGACATTCACCCCGTGCTGGACGAAGGCGGGCTGCTGGAACTGTTTGCCCTCGCCCCGGCGCGCACCGCTGGTCGGACGCTGTTTGCCGGCATCGAAGAGCTGCGGCCCGGCGAGTGCATGATCTATTCGCCGCTGGGCACCTACGCCCACCGCTACTGGCAGTTCGTCAGCGCCGAGCACACCGACAACCTGCACCAGACCACGGAGAAGCTGCGCCATCTGGTGGTCGATTCCACGCGGCGGCAGCTTGTGGCGGACGTGCCGGTGTGCACGTTCCTATCCGGCGGGCTGGATTCCAGCGCGCTGTCCGCCATCGCCGCGCAGGCCATGGCCGAAAAGGGCAATATCCTCCGCACGTTTTCCGTAGACTACGTGGACAACGACAAGTATTTCACGCGCAGCGTGTTCCAGCCCAGCCCGGACAGCGACTATATCGACATCATGCGCCGGCACATCGGCAGCGAACACGTCACCATCACGCTGGATACGCCGGAGCTGGTGAGCGCATTAAGGGATGCGGTGATCGCGCGGGACCTGCCGGGCATGGCAGACGTGGATTCCAGCCTGCTGCTGTTCTGCAAGCGGATGCGCGGTTACGCCACCGTCGCGCTGTCCGGCGAGTGCGCGGACGAGATATTCGGCGGCTATCCCTGGTTCTACCGGGAAGACTTGCTCAATCTCGATATGTTCCCCTGGGCGAATTCGCTGGATCTTCGGCGCAGCGTGATGTCCAAAGCGCTGTCGCGGCTGCCCATAGAAGAATACGCCAAAAGCCGGTATTTCGACACCGTGGACGAAACGCCGCTGCTGGGCACCGAAAAGCCGCTGGAGCGCCGCCGCCGCCAGATGTTCTACCTTAATATCAAGTGGTTCATGGCTAACCTGTTGGAGCGTAAGGACAGGATGAGCATGGCGTGCGGCGTGGAAGTGCGCGTGCCCTACTGCGACCACCGCCTCGCCGAATACGCGTGGAACATACCGTGGGATATCAAGAACCTGGGCGGCATGGAGAAAGGCATATTGCGGCTCGCCCTCAAGGACCTTTTGCCCGAGGCGATTTACAACCGTAAAAAAAGCCCGTACCCCAAGACGCATCATCCCGAGTATACGAGGCTGGTATGCGCTGCGCTCAAAGAAGTTCTGGCCGACCCGGCCGCGCCCATCCACGCGCTTATCGACAGGGCGGCAGTTGAAGAAATGCTGGATTCGCTCAGCATCGTCACCCCGTGGTTCGGCCAGCTCATGACAGGGCCGCAGCTGTTCGCCTTTTTGCTGCAGCTCAACATTTGGCTGACGGAATACAAAGTCAGCATCAATTATTAGCCGATTTGATGATGCCGTAATTGCGCAACAGCGGGTCCGCCAGGCACAGGTACCCGGCGAGCTTGTCCACCTGCCTGCCATCCACGGTAAACTGCACCTTGCTGATGCCGTCCATCGCGGTGATGGTGTTGACGATGGAGTAAACGAGCAGCATCTCGCTTTGGGCCGTCATGCCGGCGCAGGCTTCCTTAAACCGCGCCGACAGGTTCACATAGGCGGTATCGCCATACACGTCCACCGACGGTATATCGTCCGCCGTCACGCCGGGCGGCATCAGCGGCCATACGTTGGCGCCGTCTTCCTCCAGCGGCCCGGCCAGCAGCTCCAGCACGCGCTCGCGCGCGCTCCACACCTTGCCCTGCTCCATGTTCCTCTGCACTTCCAGCAGCAGGTCAGACGTCTTGTCGCCGAAATAGACCGGCGCGCTGCTGCCGATGAGGCCCACGTAGTCGGCGCGCCGCATGCCGTTATAAAAACGGATGTCGCCCACCTTGTCCACGCGGTGCCCCGCCACATAGATGTCAACCGTCTTCACGTAAGGCATAAAGCCGATGATGGTGTAAACAAGCGCCGCATAGGAAACAATATCGGACGCGTCCAGATAGCCCGGCTGTACGGGGCTCTGAGAGAAATACAGCTCCAGCTTGAGGCGGCCGCTGCCCAAATCCTCCAGCACAGACTTGCGCAAAAGCTCGGCATCCGCATTCAGCGGGCTTCTCATTGCCGCCGTGTTGCGCGGGCCGTTTTTCAGCTCCTGTATCAGCGTTTCGATATACTGGTCTCCGGTGTACTTTATCGTGCGCACCTCGGGCAGTATAAACCGGCCGTCCGGAGACACGAAATAGAGCACGGTGTTTATCTCAGATGTTTTGGGCTTCTCCTCCTCCGCGGGGCTGTGGGTTTTGGCAGGCTCCGGACTCCCCTCGTCCGCCGGCGAGGTGCTTTGCGGCATGTACTTTGCAAAAACGCTGCCCCAGGCGTCGGGTATGCTGCCCGTCTGCTTCCGGAGCGGCCCGGACGGGTATCCGCCCACGCCCACGCGTATGCCGTTATAGAAAACGCACACCGACACCGGCCCCAGTATGTCCGTCACGGTGTTCGCGATGGCCTGTTCCAGTATGTAGGCCTGCTCAGGCTCGGGCATCTCGCCGCCGTATTTTAAGTAAACATTGACAACGCCTTGGGAATACTCCAGGAATTCCAGCGTCATGCCCTCCGGCGCCACGCTTTTGAGGCTCGCGTTGGAAGAGCCTTTCAGCAGTTCCCGCACCGCCGTTTCGGCGGGGTTGGCGTCCTGCTCCACCACCAGAGTCCGCGATTCCGCCATCAGCGTCTGGCTGGTTTCGTTGTAGAAATACACCGCGGATTTTACCGTCCGCTCGTAGTTTTCCAGCCCGCTGATATCCATCACGCTCACTGGCACGTTCGCGCCGGCCTGCCGCTGGTCGCGTATCACGCCGCAGCCGGAAAACACGAGGCATGCCGCCAATGCCATAAGGAGCACCCTTCTCACATTAGCTCGCATTGACCAGCACCTTCACCAGCGACGTATACGTCAGCTTCCATATGTCCTCCTCGCGCACCAGCTTCACGGGGATATTGGGGCGGCTGAGCGTTTCGCCTTCCCGCGTCTTGATGGAATAATTGAGCATCACCGTGGCTTCCTGCCCGTCGCTGGACACGCTGGAATCCGCGACGCTGAAGCTCTCCAGCACGTTGCCCTTGTCCAAAACTTCGGCAAACGTCTCGGTATCCGGCTTTAATGTCCCGTTCGGGTTGGTGTGCGCAATGAAGTTATACAGCCTCCCCCAGTTCTTCTTCTCAAAGGATTCGAGCGCCTCGACCAGCGTGTTCTGGGGAGTCAAAATCAGCTCGCCCATGCGGCCCAGCGGGTCCAGGCGGTCGTCGCTGTTGTCCTCCCATCCCGCTTCCCGCCGCGTGATGCGCTGCGCCGCGCCGGCGTCCTGCCGGTCTATGTATATCTGCACGCGCGAATACGTGCCCATCTCCACGATGGTGTTGACGATGGAGCAGATAGCCAAACGCTTCTGGTCCGCCACCGTGCCCTCTTCCAGCGCCACCTTTTCCGGAGCGGTGGAAACGAAATCCTCGCTCAGCGTCACGAACAGTATGTCGGCGTTGCTGTCCACGCCCACAAGCTCCACGCCGTCCCAGAACAGGCGGTAAAGCTCCGTCCTGTTGACGGACGGGCCGGATATCAGCGCGCGCACCACCGCAGCCTCCAGCGGCTCGCTGACGGGCACGTTCACCGTCGCCGTCTCGGCGGCAAGCAGCTCTTCCCGGTTATAAGAAAAATACAACGCGACGTGGGCGGTGGTCTTGTTGGCCGCCCCGGCGTTGGGGTTGATGTCGGGCAGGTTGGCGCTGCCGCTCTTTGTGCCGCCGCCCATACAGCCGGCCATAAACAGCACCGCCGCGGCGAGCAGAGCAGCCGCCAGTTTTTTCAGCATCACGCCTTCACCTCCGATTTGATGGGCAGATACAGCGTAAACACGCTGCCCTTGCCCTCTTCGCTCTGCACGTCGATGCTGCCGCCGTGCAAAAGCGCTATCTTCTGCGCGATATGCAGCCCCAGGCCGCTGCCGCCGGTATCGCGCGCCCGGGCCTTGTCCACCCGGTAAAACCTGTCGAACACGTACGGTATATCCTTCTCTGGGATGCCGTAGCCGGTATCCTTAACGGCGATGGCCGCATTACCGCCCGACTTGCTGAGCACCACCTGCACGCTGCCGCCGGGGTCGGTATATTTGATGGCGTTCTCCACCAGGTTCATCACCGCCTGCATCACCTTCAGCGCATCGCATTCCACCTCGAGATCGTTGTTGACGGTGTAGGTCAGTTCCACGCCTTGCTCGTTGGCGATGGGCTTTAATGACGTTACCGACTTGAACACCAGCTCGGAGAGCAAAATCTTATCGATGTTGAGCGCCTGGGTCTCGCTGTCAGTACGCGCCAGTGTCAAAAGGCCGCTGATAACATCGTTTAAGCGGTCGATCTCCTTGTTAATATCGCCCAGAAATTCCTTGTAAATACGCTCCTCCACGCCGTCCTGATACAGCAGCGACTCGATGAGTATCTTGATGGAGCTGAGCGGGGTTTTTAGTTCGTGCGACGCGTTGGACACAAACTCGCTGCGCTTTTTGTCCATGTTCTCCAGCTTTTCGCTCATCACGTTGAACGTATGCGCAAGCGCCGCCATCTCGTTTTTGCCGGATACGTGGATGCGCTGGTGCAGGTTGCCGCGCGATATCGACAGCGCGACGTTCATTAAATCGTTGATGGGCCGCGTGATGTAGCCCGACAGCCAGATGCTCACTCCGGCGAACATCGCGCAGGCGGCTATGGATATCATCATGAGCACGCGGATAAAATTGCGCGTGATGTCCACCACGTCCTGAATGTCGGCAGAAAAAAGCACAGCTCCGATGGTCTCCCCATCGTAGACCACCGCAGCCGTATAATACACTGCGTAAAACGGTTTGCCGTCTTCGGTATTGATCTCGTGAAAGCCGTAGCTCGCGTCCTTGGGCCCCAGCAGCACGTCGGATATCTCCTTGTGGTCCAGTTTCTGGCCGTTGAGCGTTGAGAAGCTGTCCACCAGCACGATGCCCGACTTGTTGAGCACCAGGAACCGGCCGCCATATTTTTTTGAACTCTGCTCGGCCAGTTCAAACATCTTGTACGCATTGGCGCTGCTTAGATACGGCGCCATGCTCACCGCCACGTTGTTTGTGCTCTTTATCTGCTCGCGGACGCGAAGCCCCACCAGGTAATCCTCCGCGAGGTAGGCGATGGCCATCGTCACCGCCGCAAAAGCGATTATAGCCACAACGAGGTTAAACAGCACAAACCGCCAGCGGATAGAGTAAAATATATTATTTATCCGAGAAATAGTATCCCACTCCCCACTTCGTCAATATGAACTCGGGTTTGGCAGGGTTGGTCTCTATCTTCTCGCGCAGGCGCCGGATATGCACGTCCACTGTCCTAAGATCGCCCAGGTATTCATATTTCCATATCAGCTCAAGCAGCTTCTCCCTGTCGAACACCTTGCCCCGGTTGGTGATAAAAAGCTGAAGCAGGTCGAACTCCTTGGCCGTCAGCGACACCTCGCGGTCATCTATCATCACGCTCCTGTTCTCCAGGTTCACCGTCATGTTGCGCACCTTGATGACCTGCGATTCGCGCGATTTTTCGCTGTTCTCCACGCGCCTGAATATCGTCTTGATGCGCGCTTTGAGCTCCAGCATGTTAAACGGCTTGGTCATGTAGTCGTCCGCGCCGAACTCCAGGCCCATGATCTTGTCCATATCGTCGTCCTTTGCCGTCAGCATAATGATGGGCACATTGGAGACGCTGCGGATGCGCTGGCAAACCTCCATGCCGTCTATCTTGGGCAGCATCAGGTCCAGCAGTATCAAATCGTATTTGCCTTCCTCAAACTTTTTGAGCGCCTCTTCACCGTCCAGCGCTTCGTCCACCTGATAGCCGTCCTGCTGCTCCAGGTTGAAGCGAAGCCCTTTGATCAGGCTGGGTTCATCGTCGACAATCAGTATTCTCTTCATTCGCCCATGCTCCTTGTCGAAGGTTATGAACTATTATACCACAATATACAAATTATTAAAATGAAAGTTATTACAGGCGAATATAACTACAGCTGCGTACTGCTGATAACATCAAAACCGAGTACGTTTTTGAAATGCGCCATCGCGAATTCGTGCCCCGCCGGGTTAAACGAGGCCACGCAGTCACCCAAAATCACGGTGTCGAAGTCCTCGTTGTACGCCTCCACGGCGGTGTGGAGCACGCAGATGTCGGTGCACACCCCCGCGAGATACAGCCGCTCTACGCCGGCGCCGCGCAGCATATCCGCAAGGCCTGTGCCAAAAAACGCGCTGTAACGCGTCTTGTTGACAGTCATAACGGGCGCGGCGGCCTTTTCCAGCGCCTCGGCCACCACCGTTTCAGCGCCCCGCGTGCTCGCCAGCGCGTGCGGCGGAAACAGCTTTTTCTCGGGATGCGGCGCGTCCCAGTCGTGGCTGTCGTTGGCCAGCACGATGAGGCCGTCCCTGCTCATCCGCGATATTGCCCGCTCGATGTTTTCGCGTATGTCCTGAGCGGGCTTGCCCACCGTCAGCGCGCCGTCATCGTCCACAAAGTCGTGGATGTAATCCACCAACAGCAACGCTCTTTTCATCTTCTTCCGGCTCCTTTCCCGCTTCCCTTTTTGGTCTTTATTCCACCGGCATGCGCTTTTTTCCTGCCGCCCGCCTTGCCCTTGCGGCTGCCGCCCTTGGGGCTGGTCTCCTCCGGCACCAGCCCGCCCGGGCCTATTAAATCCTCCCGCCCGGCCTCGCACAGCGCCTCGCGTATCAGCGGCCAGTTGCGCTTCTGGTCGAACTGCAAAAGCGCCCGCTGCATCGCCTTTTCCCGCGGCGTTTTTGCCACGTACACCGGCTTGCCCGTCATGGGGTCCAGGCCGGTATGGAATATGCAGGTGGACACAGTGCCCGGCGTGGGGTAAAAATCCTGCACCTGTTCGGGCACAAAGCCCTGCTTTTTCAGCGCCAGCGCCAGCTCTATCGCGTCATTTAATGTGCTGCCCGGGTGCGAGGAGATGTAATAAGGCAAAAGGTACTGGGGCTTACCCGCCTTTTTGGTCGCGGCCTCGAAGCGGCGCGCAAAGCGCTCGTACACCGCGTAAGGCGGCTTGTTCATCAGCCGCAGCACTTCGCCGCTCACGTGTTCCGGCGCCACTTTCAGCTGCCCGCTGACGTGCTTTTTCACCAGCCGGTCGAAAAAACGGCCGTCCTTGTCCGCCATGAGGTAGTCGAACCGGAGGCCCGAGCGGATGAAAATGCGGCGCACGCCTTCCACCTTCTCCAGCGCCTCCAGCACTTCGCACAGCCCCTTGTGGCTCACTTTCAGGTTGGGGCAGGGCTTGGGAGTCAGGCAGCTGCGCGTACACGCTTCGGAATTCTTCGCCACACACACCGCATCGAAGAAGTTGGCCGTCGGCCCGCCTACGTCGGAGATAATGCCCTTAAATTCCGGCATGGCGGCCATGCGCCGCGCCTCCTCCACGATGGACTTTTTGGAACGTTTCTGGATGCGCTTGCCCTGATGCGCGCTGATGGAGCAGAACGCGCACTGCCCGGGGCAGCCGCGCACCGTGATAATGCCAAACTGCACCTCGGAAAGCGCCGGCACCGGCTCTTTGTACGACGGGTGCTGCCGCCGCGTGAACGGCAGGCCGTATATCGCGTCCATCTCAGGTGTAATCAGCGGCATGGGCGGCGGAAACTGGATGAGATACCGGTCGCCATGGGGCTGCACCAGTATTTTGCCTCGCGGCGCGGTGTGCAGGTGAATGATGCGGCAGGCGTTCGCGAAATCCCTTTTGCTTTCCGCGATGCGCTCAAACGACGGCAGCATCACGTATTCGCCAATGCCCTCCAGCGACGGGCGCAGCACGCACGTGCCCCGCACGCCCAGCATATCCCGCACGGATTCGCCGTTTTTCAGGCGGCCGCAAATCTCGGCAAGCGGCGCTTCGCCCATGCCGTATACCAAAAGGTCCGCCTTGGAATCCACCAGATACGAGCGGCGCACCTTATCCTCATAATAATCGTAATGCGCAAAACGGCGGTTTGATGCTTCCACCCCGCCGATGATGACCGGTATGTCCTTGTACGCCTGCTTTAAGCGCGCGGTGTACGCGATGGTGGGCCGGCTGGGCCTCAGGCCCGTTTTGCCCCCGGGCGAGTAGACGTCCTCGCTGCGCCTGCGCCTGGCGGCGGTGTACATGTTCACCATGCCGTCGATGTTGCCGCCGCTCAATAAAAACGCATAGCGTGGCGGCCCGAGGCGCTTAAAATCGTCCGCGGATTCCCAGTTTGGCTGGGCGATAATGCTCACGCTGTATCCCAGGCTCTGCACAAACCGGCCGATCACCGCCGCGGCGAACGACGGGTGGTCTACATACGCGTCGGGCGTCACAACGATATAGTCCAGCTGCTCGATGCCCTGTGCCGCCATCTCTTCCTGCGACACCGGCAAAAATTCGTTGTTCATGATGAGAGTATATCATCTCGTCACGGCTGCCAACAAGCCAGTATTCTGTGAACGCCGCGGGATTTGTCCAAAGGCAGCTCTTTAGCGCGCTCCCCGCCCTCATAGCTCAGCCACGCTTCGCCCTGATAGCCGGGGATGAGGTCCACCGAAATGATATACGTCGCGCCGTCCTTGCGGTATTCGATGGTATACGGGCCGAAATCGTCGGGCACGCAGGGGGTTATGGACAGCACCCCGCGCTCGATGTGCAGCCCCAGAAGGTGCACAATAGCCGCCTGATACATCCAGCCCGCGGTGCCGGTGTACCACGTCCATCCGGCGCGGCCCTTGTGCCCCTCCACATGGTATACGTCCGACGCCATCACGTATGGCTCGCCCTTGTAGCGCTCCACGTCCGCGGGCGTGCGCGTGTGGTTAATGGGGTTTATCATCTGGAACAGGCGCAGCGCGTCGTCCTTCAGCCGCAGCCTGGCCGCAGCGATCACGAACCACGCCGCCGCATGGCTGTACTGGCCGCCGTTTTCGCGCACGCCGGGCAGGTAATTCTTGATATAGCCGGGGTTCTTCTCCCATTTGTCGAAAGGCGGCGCAAGCAGGCGGATAATGCCCTCGTCGCGCATCACCAGTTCGCTGGACGCCGATTCATAAGCGCGCCTCGCCCGCTCCGCACCGGATATCACCGCCCACGCCTGCGACACCAGGTCGATGCGGCATTCCGGCGACGTATGGCTGCCCAGCGGCGTGCCGTCGTCGAAGAACGCCCGCGCGTACCATTCGCCGTCCCATCCGTGCTGTTCGATGTTTTTGCGCAGCTCGTCGCGCTGGGCGGTGTACTGCTCCGCCAGCTCATGCTCGCCGCGCCGCTCGCACAGGTCTGCAAACAGCCGCAGCACCTCCGAGAGGAAAAACGCCAGCCATACGCTTTCGCCCTTGCCTTCCGCGCCCACCTTGTCCATGCCGTCGTTCCAGTCGCCGCTGCCCATCAGCGGCAGGCCGCGCTCGCCGTAGCGCACCGAGCCGATGGCGCGCACGCAATGCAAAAACAGGCTCTCGCGCTCGCTGGTCTCCTCAAACCAGTCATACAGGTCGGATCGCCCCTCGGGTATTGGCTTGCTGACAAGATACGGCACCTGTTCGTCGAACACCGCCATGTCGCCTGTCAGCCGTTCATATTCGCAGGCTACGTACGGCAGGAACAGCTTGTCATCGGTGATGTGCGTGCGCACGCCGTGGGCGGGCTCGTGCCACCAGTGCAGCACGTCGCCCTCAATGAACTGCCGGGCGGCGCATTTTAATATATGCGCCCGGGCCCATGCGGGGTTGGTCAGCGTCACGGCCAGCACGTCCTGCAGCTGGTCGCGGAAGCCGTACGCTCCGCTGGACTGGTAGTAGCCGGTTCGGCCCATCAGCCGCGAGGTATACGTCTGGTATATCAGCCAGCCGTTGACCAGCATATCGAACGACTTGGCGGACGTCGTCACCCGGATGCCGCCCACCAGTTCCCGCCAGCGCTGCCGCACTTTTTCCAGCCGCCTTTCCGCGTCCCCAGCGGCACATAATTCTTCTATCATGCGCTGGTCGCCGTAGCCCATCAGCAGCGTCAGCGTCTTCTGCTCCCCGGGCTTTAATTTCACATGCGCCTGCAGCGCAAGCAGCGTGGCGCCGCAGCCCAAGTTGTCCGACAGCTCGGCGATTTTCAGCGCCTCTGGCCGGATGTTGTGCCCCGGCACGCCGAAGAACTCCTGCGCGGACGCGGTGTAGCGCACGTCCATGCCCGGTATCGCGATGAACATCGCATTGCCCGCTTCCCCGAACGGCGAGGACGCTATCAGCCGCCCGTCCTCGAAGCGCGCGCGGATGCCCGCCGCCTTGTCGGCCAGCACCGGCTCCGCGTAGTAGTACACCGAGAACGTCTCCTCGCACTCAGTATTGTTGACCAGCTTCAGCAGGCTGGTCTTGAGCGGCAGCTTGGTATCCACGAACATCGTCAGCGACGAGTAAACGCCCCCGTACCGCTCGAATACGGTATACCCGAAACCGTGGGTGATGCGGTAGCGGCCGCTGGCGTACATGTCGGGCGCGGTGCTGAACGAATCGCCGGTACGGTCACAGCGCACCAGCACGCCCTCGCCCGGCACGTCGGTCAGCGCATCGTTGCGGAACGGCGTAAGCCGCGTCATGCGCGCGTTGCCCGCCCACGTGTAGCCGCCCCCGCCCGCAGACACCAGGCTGCCCAAGCTCTCGCCCACCAGCAGGTTGCTCCACGGCAGCGGCGGGCGGTCCGTCACGTCGATGCAGTATTCGGTGCCCTGGTTCACGTAGCCGCCCCAGCCGTTGTCGAACGCCTTGAGCTGTTTGGGCACATGCACCCGGCCCTGGCATGCGCCCGGCTCAAACACGGTGTACGCATTGGCCACCACCGGCGCTTTCATCTGTGGCTCCAGCGCCGCGCCGCCGTCCAGCACAAGGCACGCCGCCGCCATCAGCGTCGCCAGGTCATCGTCGCTCAGCATCTCCCGCGCGAGTACGGTGATGCGGTTATACGGCCGGCCGGAAGCCGTCTGGGCGAGCTCCTCCAGCTTGTCGCGCAGCGGGCAAAGATACGCGTCGCCGCCCTCGTACACGATCACCAAATCAGCGGGCAGCCCTTTGAGGCTCAAAAACTCCTGCGCCTTGGCGATGGTCCTGACGTTGGGCAGGCTGTCTTCGTCCTTCGCGTGCATGAATATGATGGGCAGGTCGCCGGATATGCCCAGCTTCCACAGCGTTCCCCGGCCTTCCGGCGTGCCCACTGCCGGGCACTTCGCCGGGATGCGGATCACGGTGCGCGACGCGATGCGCTGGAACAGGTTCACCTGGCTGCCTTCCAGCTTGAGGTAGCGTATCTCCACCTGCGCGTGCGTCCACGCCAGATGAAACACGCGGCGCACGTCCTCCGGACCCGACACGCCCGAAAGACACTGCTCCACCGCCTCCGGGCTGTCCCCCGCCGCCACCAGAAACGTGATCTCTTCGGTGCAGCCGGCTGCCACGGTCACGCTGCACCGGACGCCCGCGGCATGCGTCACGTCGTGCTCCGCCCCGGGCGCAACCAGGCAGGCGGGCGGCCCGAACACGTTGCGCCGCCCGTAAATATAGGCGCGATCCGTCATCAGATCCACCGGGCCGTTCGTCACCGCCTTGAGCGCGCAGCACAGCGTCCGGCCCCGGCGCGCAGCCGTCACCATGCGTTTCTCCGGATGCGCGTGCGCCTGAACAAACAGTTCCGCGAACGCCGGGTGCGCTTCAAAATCCCGCTCGGTGCACAATACGGGAGTCAGCGCGCAGGTGACGGTCAGCCGCTTTGTACTCCCCCCGCCGTTGCGGATGGAAAGGCTTCTGATCTCCATCGGGCATTCCGGCGACACGCATACTGTGAGCGTGGTTTCCAGCCCGCCCACCTCGCGCACGAACGTCGCCTGGTGCGGCTCGAACGTGACGCGCTCCTTGTCGGCCAGCAGGCACGTGGGCAGGAACGCGGCGGACCACACCGCCCCGGTGTCGGTATCCTTGATGTAAACGTGTATGCCCGGAGAGCGGCGCAGTACGTCGCTGTCCCACCGGCTGATCAGGTTGCCGTGGTAGGTGGAGAAACCTGTGCCGTACTGCGTCAGCATCACGGTATAGCTGTTGTTGGACAGGAAATACCCTTCCGGGTACTGCGTCAGCGACGTATACGTCCGAAATGCGCGTATCTCTTCCGGGAAAGCCTGCTTTTCCGGCGGCTTCTCGGCGAAGTCCATGGTCACGCTGCGCGGCGGCACCTTCTCCTGCAGCAAAAGCTCTGTGGCTTTCACGCTGGTGTTGCGGTGAAACAGCTCCTGCAGCCGCCCGCCCGTCAGCACGTTGTATATGGCGGCGAGTATCATGCCCTGATGGTGCGCCATGTAGCTCTTGATGACGCGCCTTTTCTTGCACTGCGTGCAGTCGATGGCTTCAAAAAACCCGTAGCGGCCGGCGGCGCCCAGCTTCTCCAGCCGCTTCATGTTGACAAGGGCGGCCCTGGGCTTCACCATCAGCGCAAGGCAGGTGGAGTACGGCGATATCACCACCTCCCGCACCAGCCCGGACCTCATGCCCAGCCCCGGCACGCCGAACGCCTTGTACTGGTAGTTCATCTGCAGGTCGAACGCGTAGTATCCCGACTCGGATATGCCCCACGGCAGCCGGCGCTGCTCGCCGTAGGCGCACTGCATGTCCACCACCGAGCGGTACGTTTCGCTGAGCAGCGTGTAGTCGTAGCTCTTCATGATGAGCAGCGGCATCAGGTATTCAAACATGGTGCCGCCCCACGACAGCAGCACCCGGCTTTCCCCCGCCACGGTGAGCGGCCGGCCCAGCCGGAACCAGTGTTTTTCGGGCACGTCGCCCTTGGCGATGGCAATAAAGCTGGTCTGCCGCGCCTCGGACGCCAATAAGTCATAGTGCGAGTTGCTGAGCTCCTGCTGCCGCATGGAGTAGCCGATGGAGAAAAGCCCTGTGTCCGGGTCGTACAGCCGGGCGAAATCCATCGCGTCCAGTATCTCCGCAATGCGCCGCTTCAGCCGCGACGCCCGTAATATCAGTCGGCGGCACGCCACATAGCTCTCGCCCAGTGCCGTCTCCATACGCGCCGTCCACGACAGCACTTCCCTGTCGCGCCGCATCTGCGCCTTCTCGATGACGGCTGTCAACAGGTCCAGCAGTCCGTGAAAAGCGTCCACGTACTCCCGCGGGCTGATATGGCGCAGCTTCTCGCGCAGCATGCCCATCTCGTCGGCGTATATCGCCAGCTTGCTTGGCGGGAAAACGGACATCATGCGCGCCCAGGCAGCGTGACGGTCCAGATACGCCCCGGCCTGGCAGACATATTCGGCCAGCGGGTTGCCCAGGCCGCCCTCGATCATGTCCAGCGAGCTTATCGCGTTGAATATGTCGTCGCCTACCACGAACGCCGCCTCCTGCCGGGCTTCACGGGATATCACGGCCAGGCCCTGCGTCAGCCGGGCGGCAAAGGGCTGCTCCAGCATGTCGTCCAGCGCTTCGCTGGCCACAACGAGATAGCACGCGAGGTTGCCGCTGTCCACCGATGACACGTACCGGGGCTCCAGCGGAGCAAGCGTGGTGGTATCGTACCAATTGTAAAGGTGCCCTTCCCACTTCTCCGCCTTTGAGATGCCTTCCACGATGCGGCCCAGCCGGCCGATGGCCGCGCCGGGCGTGATAAACCCCTGCTCGCAGGCGCACACCGTGGCCGCCATCGCAAAGGCGATATTGGTGGGCGACGTGCGGCGGGCGACGCCCTTGTGCG
>JBMNOT010000240.1:0-2939 GCA_050943225.1 Christensenellales bacterium
GATTCCTCCATACTTCTCTGTTTTTCTCTGAAATACTGGTATTATTGCCGTCACCTTTTCCAAGAGCCTACGGCAAGCTGTATTTACCGTATATATACCGTATGTATAAATGCTACTATATGTTAAGCACTATTTCATTATCCACGTGCGTTTTGACAGCCGCCAAATCGAAAGCACAAAGAATACAACGCCCGTCACCGCGATAATCAGTGCCATCATCCAGGGCAGTATGGGCGTGTCGCTGAAATACATGTTGATGCCGTACAGGTCGGCATAACCCTTCGCGGCCTGCGCGGGCGCGCCTGCAAACACCTGCTGCATAGGCTCGGCGGTGAACACCTGCCGCAGCCAAAGAGCGCTGTACGTGAAAGGGATGCACTTGATGACCGTCACGACTGCGCCAGGCAGTATGCCCACCGGCACGTAACTGCCCGTCAAAAATCCGATCATCGTGCCCAGTATGGTGCTCAGCGCGCCGAACGCATTCGGGCTTTTCACATAGCTGGTGATAAAGCATACCAGCGACGAGAACGAGAATATCGACAGGCAGAGTATGCCCAGCGTTTCAAGCATCTGCATGGGGCTCAGCAGCTGCCCGCCCGTGATCACGATATACGCTTCCGCAACGATAAACACCACGAGGTTTATAATCAGCGATATCAGTGCGGCGGATATCATATACCCGGCGACGAGCTGCGAGCGCCGTATGGGCGATACAAAAAAATCCTTGATCCGGCCGGAATGCACGTCGTCCACCATCGTGCCGTACGCGCCCAGGCTTACCGTTACGGTGCCCACCGCGAGTATCCCCGCAAATATCCACGAATTGACGAGCCGTTCCGCCCCCGGTATCGCCTTGCCTACGGATTCTTCAATGTTTTGTACCTGAATTTTGCCCAGAAACAGCGCGTAGAGCATCACGATGATCAGCATCGAAAGCAGGGAAAAGAATACCGACGCCTTGTCCCTGAAAAACAGCTTTAAGTTCCTGTATGTTAAACTGAGCGCCGTATTCATATGCTCCCTCCTTCGCGTATTGCATGCCCCGTGACGGCCATGAACACATCCTCCATATTCCCGCGCACCACCTCGAACTGGAACACATGCGGCTCGATCTTCTTCAGCAGCGCCAGCGCCTCAATGCTGGAATTCAGCTTGACGACGATCAGTTCGCGGTCGGTCTCAAACCCCACACCCAATTCCTCCAGCGCCTGTTTCAGGGCGTCCGGGTTGTTGGGCTGTATTTTCAGATAGTCACTACTGTATTTGATACGCAGCTCTTCAGGCGTGCCCTGCGCGGCTATTCTCCCCTTGTCGATGATGGCCACCATGTCGGCGCCTGCAGCCTCTTCCATGTAGTGGGTCGTCATGAATACCGTCATGCCCATTTTGCGCTGCAGCGTTTTCACCGTGTCCCAAACCCTGAGCCTTGTTTGCGGGTCTAGCCCCGTGGTCGGCTCGTCGAGGAACAGTATCTTAGGCCGGTGCATCAGCCCCCGTGCGATATCCGTCCGTCTTCTCTGGCCGCCCGAAAGCTTTCCGTAGCGCCTGTCTAGTATGTCTGTAATGGACACCGCTGCCGCAACCTCTTTGATGCGCTGCCGCACGGTGCCGGCGGGGATGCCGTACAGGGCCGCGCGCATCTGAAGGTTCTCGCGCACGGTTAAAAGGTTATCCAGCACCGATTCCTGGAACACCGTGCCGATACAGGCGCGCACCTGTGCGCCTTGGGTAGCAGAATCGTAGCCGGCCACTGTCACCCTGCCGCCAGTGATCTCCGTCGTTGTGCAGATGGCATTGATCGTGCTCGACTTGCCTGCGCCGTTGGGGCCAAGAAAAGCGAACAGCGTTCCTTCTTCCACATCGAACGAGATGCCGTCCACCGCTGTCACGTCGCCGTATTTCTTGACGAGCCCCTGCACTTCAATGATTGGTTTCTTCAAATGGCATTACCTTCTTTAAATTAATTAAAAAATACCATCACGATTATACCATGTGGATACCCTTTGTGCTACTTGGGGAAGATTAAATTCTGGAATTTTGAGAATATATTTAATAGTCTACGTTGGGTACAGCAAAAGCAAAAAAGCGGCAGAATCTGCCGCCTGCTGCACACCTTACCGCCGCTTTTCCAGCTCCGCGAACACTTCCGCGGGAGTCATCCCCCGCTCACACAGCATCACCAGCAGGTGATATAAAAGGTCCGCGGTTTCATACCGTATCTCGTCTGGCTCGTCGTTTTTTGCGGCGATGATCACCTCGGCAGCTTCCTCTCCCACCTTTTTCAGTATCTTATCGATGCCCTTGTTGAAAAGGTAGTTGGTATAAGAGCCTTCCTTGGGGTTTGCTTTCCGGTCCTGTATGACCGCGAACAGCTCGTCAATAATGCCGTACCCGCCTGAGAAAGCGCACAAAGACTCGGCAAAGCAGGAATAGCGCCCTGTATGGCACGCAGGGCCCGTCTGAGACACCAGCGCCAGCAGGGTATCACCATCGCAGTCCAGCTTCAGCTCGTGCAGCTTCTGCACATGGCCGGAGGTCTCCCCCTTGCGCCACAGTTTCTGACGGCTGCGCGAGAAGTAAGTCATGTCGCCCGTTTCCAGCGTTTTTTCCAACGCCTCGCGGTTCATATACGCCACCATCAATACGGTGTGGGTCTTCACGTCCTGCACCACCACGGGCACCAGCCCTTTATCGTCAAACCTGACCTGATCGATGTTCATACTGCCTCCGTTACAACCTCACCGGTATGTTTTCGCCCTTTAAGTACTCCTTGACTTCTTTCACCGTCATCTCGCCGAAGTGGAACAGCGACGCCACCAGCACCGCGTCCGCACCCGCTTTTTGGATCACGTCTTTAAAGTGCTCCATCTTTCCCGCGCCTCCCGACGCGATGACCGGAATGTTTACGGTATCCGTAACGGCTTTGGTAAGAGAGA
>JBMNOT010000242.1:0-2935 GCA_050943225.1 Christensenellales bacterium
CGTAGCGCCCGCCGTATTCGTGCACCGCATTCACGACGTCTATCTCATTCTGCAGCGCAAATTTCACGTATGTATCCGGCGAGACGAGGTTCGGCCCCGCATATGAATCGCCCATCGACGTGATGTGCGCACCGGCGTCGATCTGCGCCTTGGCAAACCGGATATGCGCCTGCTTGCACCATTCCAGAAACCCCAGAATGTCTTCCGGGTCCTCCGTGAGCAGGTCCATCATGAAGTTCTGCGTGCCGCGCAGCAGACAAGCAAGGTCAAACGGCTCCTGGTCCGCCCGGCCCATAATGAACACGTGGTCCCCCGATTTCGCTCACCAGCCGTTCCGTCGCCTCCAGCCAGACGGGCAGCCGGCCGTCTTTGAGCGGATCGGGCAGCTCCAAATCCTTATATGCCGTAATGCTGTCGAGCAAAGGATGGTGTTCATCCGTCGCGACAACTTCGTCCTCCCGGTAGATGCACTTGGCGCTGCAAGCGTCGCGTCATCCACGTCGATGACACAGCCGTCATAACCATACTTTTCCTGGCAAATCACATGCGATTTAGCAAGCTTCGCCGCATCTTTGCAGATCTGGCCTATCTTATAGCCTGCTGTTCTGGCCGCGAACAAAAATGCCTGCGGAACAACCGGCACTCTGTCCGCTACGCCGCCTTGCAGAACGGTCATGCATCGTTCAAGCCCTGTCATTGTCTTCATTTTCCTCCCTTGAATTCATCCAGAAACCGGGTAAAAAAGAGTCAGTCAAGTCAACTAAGAATTTTGGTTTGTTAAAGATTTTAATAAAGTATTCTGCAAATATTTCAAAATTCCTCTATTATGTTCGAATATATGTCAGAATTTTTCTTGGTTATAAAACCTCTTGCGCCCCTTAAAATGTTTTCTATATAAATTTGATAATCGAAAGTAAACGGAACGTCTTTTTCAATGGAAACACAGGTTTTCACGCCCTGTTTTGCCAGCGCGTTATCGCTGCGGCTGATCGCCGTACCGAAATCAAACGCGGAAACCACTGGTTCGATGCCCAGACAAAGGTTGCATCCGTTCCAGGGCGCAAACTGCCTCCCCCGGTTACTGATCCACAGCAGGAAATTCGGCACCTTGACGTAGTCAAACTCAAGCACTGCCCGATATCCTTCCTCATAGTTCTCAAGGCATACCCTGCCCTCTGCCGCGCCGGCCAGCATCAGCACTTCCTCGGTGTGCTGCGCCAGCGGCAGGCTGGTCAGGTCGATCGAGCCGCCTTCCGCCAGCGGCATGCTGCGAATATCGGATGCGGTCGCATTTGTTTTGAGTATGGATGTCTCGTCCGTCTTGACGGGATAAGTATGTATCAGATCCGTTTTGGGCACGGTCAGCTTGGCCATGCCGGGCTTTTCCGGCAGCCGAAATATCGGATGCGCGCCAATCGGTAGACGCGTGTTTTCCTTAACGGCAACGCGGTTTTTAATCGATATGCCCTTTTTACCGTCCAGAAAAGCAATTTCCCGCTCCACGCGATCGACCACCGAATCCGTATAACGGATAACAACCTCGGCCGAATCGCCCGAGCACCGCTGCAGCTCCCATTTGCCGTTGGACGAGTATCCATGCGGATATTCCTTCTCAGAAAACGCCTCTTCCGCAGCATATCCGGGGATGGGCGAACACGACTTATTGCCGAAAGGCACACAGACAAAATCGCCTTTTAAAAAACCCAGCAAGTCGCCACCGGTATATTCCGGCCAGGGGTGCGAGTAAAACGGATTCACCCACTTTCCGCCCAGATCAAATTCTCCGGTCACCATGCCGCCGTCTTCGTGGATTCGGATCCAATTGCCGCATTTTTTAAGCTCACATAATATCTTCATATACCAGCCCTGCTTTGAGCTCGAACCCGGCCCTTGTCATCAATGAACATCGGTTGCATTATTAACGTATTTCTTTATGCTGGCTCTTATGAACTACACAACAAAAAATAATTTTACAAAAGGAATATTTATCTTTATGGCGAATGTTTTGTTAATATCTTAAACAAAGCTTTTGATTTATGCAAGGGGTTTATGAAAATTTAAAAAAAATTTTTGAAAGGCTGTCTGAAGGGCGCTGTCCCGGCGGCAGGCCTCAATCAAACATCCGAAAGACAAGGATGTAAATCAACCCTTGTCATAAAACAAAGGAGGTATCATGAGAATGTTTTCCCCGAACTATCAAAACCAGGTCAGCGCCTGCCGAAACATCGAAGTCCAGCGGACGCCGCTCTACGAGCATATCATCGCGCCTGAGGTCATGGAAAAAATACTCAACAGGAAATTTGCCGACCTGATCAACGGCGACGACGCGGGCAAAAAGGAACACTTCACGCATTACTGCCGCTTTTTTTACGAGATGGGGTACGACACAGTCAGCTATGAGTGCTGCATTGGCCCTGCCATGCCGGGAAGCGGCGCGCTCGGCGGCCATGTGCCCGGCGTGATCAAGACCCGGGCGGACTTCGACAGCTACCCCTGGGATGATATACCGCGGCTCTTCTTTGAGAAATACGCCAAGAACTTCGAAATCATGGGCTCGTGCCTGCCTCCGGGTATGAAAGCGGTGGGCGGCCCGGGCAATGGCGTTTTTGAACTGGTGCAGGATGTGGTCGGCTATGAGCAGCTCTGCCTGATTTCATACGACGATCCGGACCTGTACCGGGATCTGTTCCAGGCAGTCGGCGATATGATGCTGAAAATATGGGACGAGTTCCTTCGGCGCTTCGGGGATATATATGCCGTATCCCGGTTCGGCGACGACCTTGGGTACAAGAGTTCCACCCTGCTGTCGCCTAACGACATCCGGACGCATATCATACCGCAGTACCAGCACATCATATCGGTAATCCACTCCTACGGCAAGCCGTTTTTATACCATTCATGCGGCAAAAACTTCGCGGTGATGGACGATATCATC
>JBMNOT010000241.1:0-2935 GCA_050943225.1 Christensenellales bacterium
TATACAGTTTGATACTCGTTTTAATAATGAATGCTGTTTAAATCAATACAACATAGAAAGGTTTATCTTCTGAGTTGCTGGTGAAGCATATGGCAACAATTTGGGATGTAGCAAAGCTTGCAGGAGTATCAAAATCGACAGTTTCAAGAGTGATGAACAACGGTTCGGTCAGCGAAGAAGCGCGCAAGGCGGTACTGGACGCGATTAAAAAGCTCAATTACCAGCCCAGCTGTTTTGCGAAAAACATACGGACGCAAAAATCGATGACCATTGCGTTCATGATTCCGGACGCGTCCAACTTTTTCTATACCGAAATGTTCAAGGTCATCGAGCAGGTCGCCTATGAGCGCGAATACATGGTGATATTATGCGATACGCAAAACAGCACCGAAGCTGAGCTCGCATATGCCGAAAAGCTACTCCAGCGCCGTATTGACGGCCTCATATACTGCACCTACAAGATGGACAAGGAGGCCCAGAACTATTTCGTATCGCTGTCGCGCAAACTGCCCGTTGTGTTTGCCGATTACTCATTCCGCATATACGAAGACATTTCGCTGGTTGCCACAGAAGGCTATACCAGCTCGCGGGATGCCGCCCGTTTCCTGTATCACAAGGGCTGCCGCCACATCGCCTATATCAACTTCCCGAAAGACGTCCAGGTGACGTATCCCCGTTATGAAGGCTACTTGAAAGGGCTAGAAGACTGCGGGCTCGCCCCCAACCCCAACCTTGTCTATTTCCCGCCTTGCGAGCGCACGATGTCGGCCCGCGACATGGGCTTCAACGGCGCCAAACATCTTTTGTCCTCAGGAGTTAAAGTAGACGCCATCATGACCGCAGCCGACCCCATCGCAATGGGCGCGATCAAATATCTGAAATTCCAGGGCGTTAAAATGCCCGAGCAAATCAAGGTCATCGGGTTCGACAACAACGAAGTCTGTGAAATCATAGACCCGATGCTGACGACAATCGCTCAGCCTATAAGCAAAATCGGCACAACGGCAGCACAGATACTTTTCAACAAAATCGGAGGAAGCACCAGCGAAGAACGCGTCTTGTTCGAAGGCGAACTGGTTCAAAGGGACAGCACCTAATCGCTGTCCCTTTTGATCTATGCCCAATACGGTTTTTAATCACAAACCGAAATAGTTTTATGCAACCCCCGGAAAACAACCCAAGGGCCTCCCGCTCAAAATCGGCAAGCCCTGAGCTTCAAACGCCAAGAAGAAAGCCAATATGGCAATAAAGGGATCGTAAGCCATTGTGACGGCAGGGTAATTAAACGCTCTCATGCTTAAGAAAACCGAATCTGAACAGGTTTTTTATCAGCATATACAAATCCTGCCTGCACGTGGCTTTAACGGTTTCAAACTGCACCAGGTCGTTGACAACGGAAAATACGCTGCTGATGCCTTCGTTATACACCGCCTCATAGCCCGGCCCGAGGCTGCCGCCTATGGCCACAACGGGTATGCCCCGGCCTCTGCACGCCCGGGCAACGCCCACAGGCACTTTGCCCATCACCGTCTGGCTGTCTATACGCCCTTCGCCGGTAATGACCATATCGGCATTTTTGATGATTTCGCTGAACTTTACCGTCTCCATCACCACCTGGATGCCGGGCATGATGCGGGCATTGGCAAAAGCGATTAATGACACGCCCAGCCCGCCTGCCGCGCCGCCGCCCTTGATGCCGGTGACGTCGACGCCCAGTCTCGTTTTCAGCACGCGCGCATAGTGGCTTAAATTGCGGTCCAGAATCTTAACCTGCTCCGGCGTCGCGCCCTTCTGCGAGCCGAACACCGCAGCGGCGCCCTGCTTGCCGCACAGGCGGTTGTCCACGTCGCAGGCCAGGATTATCTCCGTATCCTTGAGCCGCGGGTCCAGCCCGCTGGTATCAATGCCCGCAAGAAACTCCAGCCCGCCTCCGCCGAGCGGGATATCTTTGTTGTCTTTTGACAGGAACTTCACACCCAGCGCAGCGGCAGCACCCGCACCTCCGTCCGTCGTGGCGCTGCCGCCCAAACCGAGTATTATTTTTTTGCATCCCGCGTCCAGCGCGCTTTTGATCAGCTGGCCCGTGCCGTACGTGGTCGCCTCCATCGGCTTAAGCTCATTTGCCACATGGCCGATGCCCGAAGCCTGCGCCATCTCCACCACCGCGGTCTCCCCGTCCGAAAGCAAGCCGAAGCAGGCCTGCACGTCCCGCATCAACGGGTCCTTAACCGTAGTGTATATCCGTTTTCCGCCGGCTGCACTTAGAAAAGCGTCCACTGTGCCCTCGCCGCCGTCCGCGATGGGCACAGTAACCACCTCAATACAATCGTCAAAGTCCCTGATGGCCCTGGCGATGATATCACAAACCTCAGTTGAACTCATCGTTCCTTTGAACGAATCCGCAGCCACAACGACCTTCATACTCTCTTTATCCTTCCACTCTCATGTCCCACCACATGACTTCGGGGGTTCTCATTTTATCCCCTTTTGTATACTGGATTCATTGTCGCGCGTTTTGACATATGAGTTTAGAACGTATGATAATAACCTCCAGCGTGCTTATCATTGTCTATCTTTAGTGGGTTGCAAGTTTATATTACCACAGTTCATGAAAAATTTTTACTGCTAAGGACACACTGATCAATAAGGCTTTTGCGTTCCCGATATGCAAAACATGGGGATAAAAACCCAATTATCGAGAATATTTTTGCCTTATCACCGCCCTTTTTCGGGTGTTTTCCCGAAAAAGGGCGCACTTATCCACTGAATTACGCTGGCTTCTCTCGCCAGCCGCCGCTTCGGGCGCATATCAGCAGATTGGCACTTGCAGCGAGCATATATAGCCGGTTTAGATTTTTGGCTATCCCTCGGTAGCAGACTTTTCTGAATCCGAATGTATTCTTGATGATATGAAACACGTGCTCCACCTTGGCCC
>JBMNOT010000243.1:0-2919 GCA_050943225.1 Christensenellales bacterium
AGAGAAAATAATGTCGTTTGCAACGAATGCATGTTAGTGATTTGGAGGAGAATCTATGAGCAACGAAAATGTGAGCAAAAAATATCTCGATGGCATCAAGCAGATATGGAGCAAATACAGCATCATATTTGTATTCATCATATTGTTCCTGATCTGCACCCTGCTGACAGGCGGCAAATTCGGCGAGTGGAAGAATGTCTCGACGATACTGCGCAACGCGTCCACGATCGGCATCATCGCGCTGGGCATGACGTTCGTCATCATCTCCGGCGGTATTGACCTGTCCAGCGGTCCCGTGATGGCCACTGCAGGCCTTATCCTGGTCATTCTGCAGGGCAACGGTACGCCGCTGTTCCTTGCAATACTGGCCTGTATCGCCGTGACCACCGCGTTTGGTTTCATCAACGGTATCATCACCACCAAGATCAAGGTTCCCCCGTTCATCGTCACGCTGGCTGTGGGCATCATCGCCCGGTCCGTTACGATGTATCTGGGCAACGGCGCAACGGTTACGGGCAACAACACGGATACATTCTTTAAATCCATCGGCAACGGCAGCCTGTTCATCACCCCGGATTTCCCGATTCCCACGCCGTTCATCATCATGCTGGTGGTGGCAGTGCTGCTGACCATATTGCTGACCAAAACCAAATTCGGCACATTCGTGTTCGCGGTGGGCTGCAATGAGCTGGCGTCCAAATATTCCGGTATTAAAGTGGACAGAATTAAAATATGGACGTATATCATCGCCGGAATCTGCGTCGGCATCGCCGGCACGATCGAGATATCCCGAATGGTGGCGGTTTCTTCCACCACGACGGGTGATGGTTACGAATTCGACGCGATCACCGCTGTTTTGGTGGGCGGCACCTCGCTGGCCGGCGGCCGCGGCACGATTTACGGAACGATTATCGGGTCGATCATACTGTTCTTCGTGAACAACATGATGATTCACCTCGGCGTTTCCACTTACCTGACAGGCGCGATCAAAGGTGCCGTTATCATGATCGCAGTTCTTTTGCAGGCACGGGATAGAAACTAAGTTTCATAAACAAATCATTTGTTTATGAAGTAACCTATACATAATTAAGGAGGATGAAAAATGAAGAAAGTTCTGATTGGCGCTCTCGCACTTCTTCTGTGCTTCGCTCTGGTCGCTTGCGGCGCCCCGAAGACCGAAGAACCGGCGGCTCCCGAAGCTCCCGCTCAGGAATCTGTGGCGCCGGAGGCTCCCGAACAGCCCGCTGAACAGCCCGCAGAGCCCGCTGCTATGAAGAGGGTCGCGGTTTCTCTGCCCCCGGCTGACAACGCCTGGCAGGCTGCGCTGCTCGGTAAAATGCAGGAGGTCACTGCTGGCGACACCGAGATCGAATGGACGATAAAGAACGCTGTCGACAATGCCGACCAGCAGAACATGCTCGCTACGTTCAAAGACGGCGGCTATGACGTGATCGCTTGCCTGCCGGGCGACGGCACGCTGATGACGACGATCATGGAAGAGATCTATGACGCCGGCATCCCGACGATCATCATCGACAGAAACATTGCGTCCGACAAGTACACCTCTTTCGTTGCGGAAGACAACTACTCCTGCGGCGCGATGGCGGCTGAGTTCATCGGCAAGTTCTTTGAAGGCCAGGAGGACGTCAAGCTCGTCAACCTGAGAAGCTACATCGGTATCCCGATCGACCTCGACAGATTCCAGGGCTTCAGCGACGTCATCAAGAACTATCCGAACATCAAGATCATCGGTGAAGGCGACGGCGAGTTCAACAGCAATGCCGGCTATCAGGCTATGACCGACCTGCTGGCTGCGCACGATCACATCGACGTTGTGTTCACGCACGACGACGAATCCACGACTGGCGCTATGACGGCGATCGAGCAGGCTGGCCGCACGGACATCAAGCTCATCACCGGCATGGGCGGCACGGTGACGGCTCTGAACGAGATCAAGGCCGACAACACCATCCACAAGGCGACGGCTTCCTACTCCCCGACGAAGATCGCGGAGGATTCTATCAACATTATCAGAGAATTCCTCAAGACCGGCAATATCGACAAGGACAACGTTCGTCCCTCCACGCTGATCACAAAGGAGAACGTTGACGAGTTCCTGCCGTATGGCTATCAATAAGCCAACACTGTAACTCAAAGGCCTTCGGTTTATCCGAAGGCCTTTTTTTTGCCGGAAGCAGTCAGGCAAAAATCAGAACGCAAAATATCTTCATGCAAATGTAAAACGGCGGGTGAATACCCGCCGTCTTTTCTTTACAATATGTCAATCATCAGCGCTGGATGCGGCCTGAGCCGTCTCCGGATATCAGCCGCTGAACCTCCTTCACGCTCACCCGGTTATAGTCCCCCGGTATCGCGTGCTTGAGGCAGCTCGCGCCCACCGCGAACTCCAGCGCCTTTGTTTCGTTCCCATATGTCAAAAGGCCGTATATCAGCCCGGCGGCAAACGAATCGCCGCCGCCCACCCGGTCCACAATGTCGGTGATGCTGTACGCCCGGCTGAGCGCAAAGCCGTTGCGGCCGTTGAGGCACGCGCTCCATTCGTTATGGTCCGCAGATCGGCTCTCGCGCAGCGTAATCGCCACCGCCCACACATTGGGATAGCAGCGTTTTATCTCGTCCGTCAGTGCGCGGTAAACCTCCCTGTCCAGCGACCCGCACGTCACATCGGCCTTCGCCTCGATGCCCAGCGACTTCTGGCAGTCCTCCTCGTTGGCGATCACGACATCGGTATAGCGCACCAGCTCCGACATCACTTCCTGCGCCGCCCTGCCGTACTTCCACAGCTTCGCGCGGTAGTTGAGGTCGCATGAAACCGTAAGTCCCATCTTCTTGGCCGTCCTGGCCGCCTCCAGCGCGCATTCCGCCGCCGATGCGCTAAGCGCCGGCGTGATGCCGGTC
>JBMNOT010000244.1:0-2914 GCA_050943225.1 Christensenellales bacterium
TGGTATCAGGACCTTGCGCCGGGGAAAGAGGTGACCGAAGGCACCAAGATTGTGTTGAAATATTCACCCGCGCCGGCAGAACTGCTAGAGGTTCCCAAATTTACGGGAAGGACTGAAGATCAGATCAAAGCGGATCCTCAGGAGAATTATCTGAAGCAGTTCAATCTTGTGTTTGTGCCTGCGGAAGCGAATGACGGTATTCACGGTGAAAATGTTGTGATCAGGCAGTCGGTGCCGGTCGGAACCAAGGTGCCTTACGGCACGATGATCACGCTTTACACCAACCCGCCGCTGTAACAGGCTGAAATGACTGAACAAGGCGCACATACGCCAAATAAGGCGTACTCGTGCGCCTTATTTTTTCATCGGAGACATGGGAAAAATTTATAGCACGCGGCGCTGAAGAGGAGCCGCCGTTATACCGATAAAAGCAATGTGGCTGTATGGATATGGCTTTATTTTGGCATGGACGCGGAGGGCACATTGCAGCATCAGCATTATGATCTTGGCAAAATGGATGCAGGGCGCGTCGTTGAGGTGATACTGGGCAACGCGGCGTACGTGCGCATCATGGATCACGCAAGCTATCAGGAATACCGGGCGGGTCGCCGCCATATGTATATCGGCGGTCTGGTGACGGTTTCGCCGTACCGCATCGTCATTCCGCAGCGCGGCCACTGGCATGTGGTGCTGGACTTGGACGGGCGTCCCGGCGTTATCCGCTCGAGCGTGCGCGTTTTGGCGGGTACGCAGCTGTCTGATGACGACCAGCAGCCCGTGAGAACCTCTGTGCTGGCCGCGGTTCCGTCGCTGGTGCTGGGCAGGGGAGAGAAGCGCCCCAACGACGTATTCATACTCCACGTGCCGGAAGACAAGGCCGTGGTGCGCGCGTTCGCGTTCGCGCTGCGGAGAAAGGGCCTGAAGGTAGCCTACGACGATTTCGAGCTGGTCAAGGGGGACAGCGCACACAAAAAAGTGAACGCCGGCATGGGCAGCAGCCGGTTCGGCGTGGCAGTGATTTCCCGCCCGTTTGTTATGCAGGGCTGGGTGACGGGCGGCGTCGGCGACCTCGCCGTGCGTCCGCTTTCCGGCAAACAGTCGCTCATGCCGCTTTGGCACGACATCACGCGCGACGAAGTGCTGGAGTTCTGCGCCGATATCGCCGACCTCGTGGGCTGCCACACCGGGATCAGCACATATGACGAAATAGCGGAAGACATCGCAGCTCTGCTGGAGGGGTAGCAAAGGCTGCTGTTACTGGCATGATAAAACCCCGCGGCATCATCGGCCCGGGGTTTTTCTATTGTCTGCCTGGATGTTCGTTTCCGGGGGTACCTGCCGGCGCGCGTCGTCGACAGGGCTGCGTTTTCCCGGAAAGCTGGTCTTTGAGGGGCTGCCGCCTTACCGCGGCACAAACGTGGAGCAGCGCGTGCCATCGCTGGTGCGGGCATGGCTGTCGCCCGACGCGTTGACTTCCAGTGTATGCGCATAGCACCTGTGCCCCTTGTTATACTGGCAATTGTCTACGCTGCAGTGTACGCGGATTCTTGGTCCGTCCAATATCGCTTCACCACCTTTTGTCATGTTGTCTCTATTTTCCCCCGATCATCCGACGTTTATCGGAGCGCATCAGAGATTTTTTTGACAAAAGGATAGTTTTAGCCTTTATGCTTCCTCGATAAGCTGCCTTTTTTTGAGCGCCCGTATCTTTTTCGTCAAGTTCACGATCATCAGCGTAAAGCCCGCGCCCAGCAGCGTGACCAGCGCGCCCAGCACAATGTTGACAGAGGAGACGGGCGGCGTAGCGCCTGCGATAATATTAAGAAATCCCGCGAAGTATTCGGCCACGGCCAGAGGGACCCAGAAGGCGCGAATCATCCGGTAGTGGCGGATGATGGAAGGAATGTCGGTGTACAGCTCGAACGGGCCGTCCGCCGCTTTTTTGCGGAAATATGCCCAGTGCAGGTAGGTGGCCACGCATTCCGCGCCGGTACTTTCCACAAAGTCAATATATTTGCGGCTTTGCGGATGTTTGGCCAGCTTATCCAAAAACTGGATGCGGTAGATATACTCGCCGGGCTCAGAATCCTCAAACACGTAGCGTACCCAGAAATAGTCGGTCAGCGCGAGGCCCTGGGCGCTCATGCTGTTGAGCCACTGCTCCTCTTTTTCATAGTTCCAATATGCTTTGTGGACGATATGCTTCATTGCTTTGCTCCTTCCAATATGCGCCGCCCGTTTTCCAGCAGCTCGCTGAGTCTGGCGACCTCCGCTTCCGCCGCCCGGCGTCCGGCCGGCGTGATGATGTATTCCTTCCTGCGGTCGCTCGAAAGACCACCATACGGCGTTATCCAGCCCTTTTCCAGCAGCGTGTTGATAGCGCCGTACAGCGTGCCCGCGCCCAGCACCACGCGGCCGCGGCTCAGTTCGCTCACGTTCTGCATGATGCCGTAGCCGTGCATCGGCTGTGTCAGCGACAGCAGTATGTAGAAGACCGCTTCGGTTAGTGCGCCCTGTGCTTCCGGCATAACTCTGCCCTCCTTCTTATAACGTTTAACGATATATCGGCCGACGATATAAATTATATCGGCAGCCGATATAAGTTGTCAACACTTTTTTTGACAATAGGGGCACAAAATGAGAAGATGAGTATAAAAGCTCCGCAAAAACGGTCAAGAAAAAAGCCTGGCGGTTTGGTAGCATCGTATCCAGAGGAAATCGCATGGAGCACTGGCAAAAGGTTTGCGCGGCGGCGCATATGCAGGAATACATCGCGGCGCACATCACGGAGCCCATTACACTGGCGGATCTTGTCCGCAGCGCGGGTTATTCCCCGTGGCACGCGGCGCGGATATTCCGGGAAATTACCGGACGCACGCCCTTCGACTATATCCGGGCGCTGCGGCTGTCCAAG
>JBMNOT010000245.1:0-2905 GCA_050943225.1 Christensenellales bacterium
GAATGATTGCGCGTCGGCGCTGGAAACGGTAGGGCTGGACGCGTATGTCGGTTTTCTGCACAGAGACCGGCCTGGCCGTATTTCATTGGCCTTGGATCTGATGGAAGAACTTCGCGGGGTGATGGTAGACCGATTCGTAATCACGTTGATCAACAAAAGGGAGATAGACGCGAAAGGATTCATCAGGCGCGAAAACGGTACCGTCATCATGGATGACGATACCCGAAAGATTGTACTAAAAGCGTGGCAGGAAAAGAAAAAGGAAACCATCACCCATCCTTTTCTTAAAGAGAAGGTTGAGTGGGGATTGGTGCCTTTTGTACAATCGATGCTATTGGCGCGTTATCTTCGCGGGGATCTGGATGGCTATCCACCATTCTTATGGAAGTGAGGGAAATATGCTGGTTCTGATTACATATGATGTCAATACGGAGACGCCAGAGGGGAAACGGCGGCTCCATCAGGTAGCCAAGCAATGCGAGAATTATGGTCAGCGCGTCCAAAATTCTGTTTTTGAATGCGTAATGGATGCAGCAAAGTGCCGGCAAGCGCAGCATATACTGGAGGATATTATTGACAAAGAAAAGGATAGCCTACGCTTTTATTATCTCGGCAATAACTATAAGACAAAAGTTGTTCATATTGGTGTAAAGCCAAGTTTGGACGTAGAAGGACCTTTAATACTTTAGTGCGAATGTGAAGTGCACATAAATAATCTGGTGTATTCGCACCCGAAATAATTTCAAAATGTTCAAACGGAAGTATAATATTTTCAGTTATATGTAAATTTGCAACACAGAAATTAAAACAAATGATAAAATGTTTTTAAATATGATTTAATAAAAGTTTTTTCGGGGTCGCTCCCCACGCGGGAGCGTGGATTGAAATATGAATAAGTATGTGAAGCAATGGGGCTCCAGCGTGTCGCTCCCCACGCGGGAGCGTGGATTGAAATGCGCTGCGGGATGTAATAAAGGCTATTGGGGCACAGTCGCTCCCCACGCGGGAGCGTGGATTGAAATGGACAATCAACAGATAATATTCGACACTTATCTCGGTCGCTCCCCACGCGGGAGCGTGGATTGAAATCCTGCTGTTGTTTCGGGAGATGCTGTTGGTAACGTCGCTCCCCACGCGGGAGCGTGGATTGAAATTTGGCCGACCTTGAGGAATTCGGTGTGGATTGCGTCGCTCCCCACGCGGGAGCGTGGATTGAAATTTTTTTCTTAGCTTCTTAAATCGCTTAATATCCAGTCGCTCCCCACGCGGGAGCGTGGATTGAAATTCCTTTCTTTCGCCACAGCATAGACCAGTATTGCAGTCGCTCCCCACGCGGGAGCGTGGATTGAAATGCTGGCCGCTCATTTTCACCAAAGATGCAGGACAAGTCGCTCCCCACGCGGGAGCGTGGATTGAAATACAGGTATTAAACGGTATTGTTGGGCGGTTAAGTGGTCGCTCCCCACGCGGGAGCGTGGATTGAAATTTGGAATGGCTGGGTGCATAAGGACACCGGTCATAGTCGCTCCCCACGCGGGAGCGTGGATTGAAATTATATAACCAACAACTACTCGGCTGAATTTCCAGGTCGCTCCCCACGCGGGAGCGTGGATTGAAATAAGTTTAGTACTTAGTGTAATAGTTGCAAAATCGCGTCGCTCCCCACGCGGGAGCGTGGATTGAAATGCAGAACAACTGACGCTTGCAGAAGGAATGGAAGTCGCTCCCCACGCGGGAGCGTGGATTGAAATTCAAAACGGCATCTGTTCATCGTCCAAAGGCTCGAAGGTCGCTCCCCACGCGGGAGCGTGGATTGAAATACTAAACGTGTAGTATAATATGCACAAGAGGTGAAGTCGCTCCCCACGCGGGAGCGTGGATTGAAATTGTGTCCGGTAACGTTACATTGCCAACAATCAAGTCGCTCCCCACGCGGGAGCGTGGATTGAAATTAGCATGGAGTTTCGGTAACGCTGTGGTTGTTAGGTCGCTCCCCACGCGGGAGCGTGGATTGAAATCGGGGTGGTGGCGTAGTGAATGGATAGGGTAACAAGTCGCTCCCCACGCGGGAGCGTGGATTGAAATAAGGGTTTAACCACCGACGGCATAGCAGGGCTTAGGTCGCTCCCCACGCGGGAGCGTGGATTGAAATCGGCGCAACGTGCCGGGGCTGGACGAGCTGAGAGGTCGCTCCCCACGCGGGAGCGTGGATTGAAATATCAAGACGGCAAACGAGCAAGCCGCAGGAGAAGGTCGCTCCCCACGCGGGAGCGTGGATTGAAATTTAAAGCGAGGAACTTCATCGGTCAACACTCTCGTCGCTCCCCACGCGGGAGCGTGGATTGAAATAAAAAACCTTATTTAATGGGACAAACAACACGACGTCGCTCCCCACGCGGGAGCGTGGATTGAAATAATCGCTGGCCGAATGGCTAGGGCTTAATAAAGAGTCGCTCCCCACGCGGGAGCGTGGATTGAAATAAGTTTAGTACTTAGTGTAATAGTTGCAAAATCGGTCGCTCCCCACGCGGGAGCGTGGATTGAAATATGCCAGCACAGCGTCTGGAAGAACACGAAAAATGTCGCTCCCCACGCGGGAGCGTGGATTGAAATGCAGTATTGCAATCAGGCACCGTTATGGATGTATGGTCGCTCCCCACGCGGGAGCGTGGATTGAAATAAATATGCTCAAAGCGGCTTTGAAATGGTCTTAAGTCGCTCCCCACGCGGGAGCGTGGATTGAAATACTGAGTAACTTGTGCAAATGCCCACTATTGATTTGGTCGCTCCCCACGCGGGAGCGTGGATTGAAATAATCAAACTTTATTGGAGAAATATCAACGCCTTTGTCGCTCCCCACGCGGGAGCGTGGATTGAAATTGCGGAGAAGGAGAACAGATATGAA
>JBMNOT010000246.1:0-2903 GCA_050943225.1 Christensenellales bacterium
CGTCTGCGCCGGCGGCTTTGAGCCCTTCCAGCGTCTCGCGCCACGGGTTTTTGTGGAGCTCGACATAGTCTTCCATCTTGTCTTCGTTGATTTCGATCACAAAGCAATAGCGCTTTTTCATTTTTTACTCCTTTCTTACATTACAGTTTTTCGCTTACCGGCGCGGGTCGATGAGTATTTCGATGCCCTCGCCGCGGCGCAGTATCTCGATGCCCTCCGCCGTCTTTTCCAGCGGCAGCGTATGGGTGATCAGCGGCTTGAGGTCGAGCATGCCGCTTTCAAGAATCTTCACGGCAGGGGGGAAGGACGCGTTAGCGATCCACGTGCCCAATACCGCGATCTCTCTGTTGGTGATCATGTGCTGCGGAACTTCGGGCTTGGCCTTGCCATTGAATCCGAACAGCAGCACGGTGCCGCCCTTGCGCACAGAATTTATGCCCGTCATGATCTGGGTGCCCACCACGTCGATGGCGTAGTCGACGCCGATGCGCACAATTCCCTTGACGAAAGATTCCACATCTTCGGCAGACGGGTCCACCACGTAGTCGGCGCCGCACTTTTTCGCGTATTCCCGGCGCAGCGCTGCGGGCTCGGATACGATGACGGGATATGCGCCGCACGCTTTCATGACCTGGACGAACATCAGGCCGATCACGCCGGCGCCCATCACGAGCACGCTGTCTCCGGGGCTTACGGGTATCTTGTTCTTGCCGTTGACCAGGCAGGCCAGCGGCTCTGCAAATGCAGCGATCTCGGAGGGCAGATCGTCGGAAATCTTATGGGCAACCTTTTCGGATACGCGTACGTACTCCGCAAACCCGCCGTCCGCGCCGATACCCATCGGTATTATGTTTTCACACAGATTGGGAAGGTTCTTCCGGCAATACTCACAAACGCCGCAATAGTCGTTGGGGTTGGAAACAATACGGTCTCCCGGCTTCAAGGTTCGGACTGCGTCGCCCACTTCGACGACTTTGCCGACCAGCTCATGCCCGAGTATCGTGCCGGGTTCTGCGATGTAACCTGGCGGTACGGACATGATATGCACATCTGTGCCGCAGATTGAGCACATTTCGACCTGAACGATCACGTCATCCGGCTTGCGTATCGTTGGTTTGTCGACTTCGCGGATGGTGAGCACTCCGTTGCCTTCAAAAACGGCCGCGCGCATTTTTTCACCCATATGAATACCTCCTGTGTTTATTTGTTATTCCTGATGCCCATCATTGGACTTTTAATTTTATAGTATCATAAAAAGTGCAGAAGTCAATGAAAAATAGGAAACGTTCCCGTGAAAACGTTACCCTAATTTATATTCATTATGATTAAGGGGTGTATATATGAAAATCCTTTAAAATAAGCAAAAAATTTTTAATTATAAGAGGAATTTTTATATATGTGTCGAATAATCTAATCAAAAGCGGTAACGTTCCCTTAAAATCGTTACCACAAAGTTTGATAGACTGACTCAAAATACGTCGAGACTTGACCGGACCGCCCCAGGATTACACCAAGAGACATAAGCAAATATCTTAATGAATATAGGTAGAAATCTTATTAATAATATTGATGGGAGGAATTTGAGATGAGCAAAGTCTATGTGGAGGATACGTCGATTGCCGGCCGCCGTGCGGAGATCGGTATCAAGGTAGACAGGATTATAAAGCTGCTGGAAGCCGAGAGCCTTGATGCGCTTTATCTGGCGCGGCAGGCGAATTTCGCATGGATTACCGCGGGAGGAAGCGGCGTGGTGACGATGTGCACCGAGGACAGCGTCGCAACGATACTGATCACTCGGGACGGCCGCCGTTTTGCTTTTGCGGACGCAGTGGAAGCGCCGCGGATGAAGGAAGAGCAGCAACTGGAGGAACTGGGCTTCGAGATACTGACCCAGCAATGGTTTGAGAACCGCAAGGAAGAGTACATGAAAAAGATCGTGGGAAGCCTGGATAAGATTGGCTCCGACGTTTACTATAGCAACTGCAGGATGATTCGGGACAAGATCAACCCCTTAAGATGGTCTCTCACGGAGAACGAAATCTGCCGCTACCAGTATCTCGGCGATTATATGTCTGAAGCGCTGGAGAAATACCTGGCAACAGTGAAGCCGGGCATGACGGAGTTTGAAATTGCCGGCGGTGTTGCCGGAGCGCTTTGGCCGCAGCAGATTGACCAGGTTCTGTTCCTGGTGGCGACGGACGAGCGCATCAAAAAGCATCGCCATCCGATACCGACGAACAAGAAGCTGGAGAAATCGCTGATGGTGTCCTGCAACGGGCGGTATAAAGGACTTATCACCACGACAACGCGTATGGTCTATTTTGGGAACCCCCCGGCCGAGCTGCTTCATTGGTTCGATGTGGCGAACGAGATTGAGAACCGCATGATTGAGGCCACCAAGCCGGGCGTGGACGACCTGGTTCCGCATATGCTCGGCAAAAAGCTTTACAAGGAGCTGGGATGTGAGGAGATGTACTACTCGCATTATCAGGGCGGCCCGCAGGGGTATTACAACCGCGAGTATTCCACCAGTGAATCCATCCATAATATTACCCAGATCAACCAATGCTATTGTTACAACCCGGTGGCGCCCGGCGTGAAGTCGGAGGATGCGTTTATCGCCACGCCCGACGGCCCGCTGATGGTCACCAAACCCAAGAGTTTCCCCAAGATTGTCAAGGAAATAAACGGCGTCCGCTTCGAGCGACCCGGCATGCTCATCATCGATTAAATGCTTTTCAGGAAGCGTGGCACCGGAGCACAGAGCCGGTGTCACGCGCGACTGCTGTTTCCGGCACAAACCTATGTACATGCTGTAACTGAAAAACAGGAAGGAGTTTGTTTTATAGCGGTGCTTAACAGGGTATTCGATTCTATGCGTTGGTAACGTTCCCGAAACGGGG
>JBMNOT010000018.1:0-16035 GCA_050943225.1 Christensenellales bacterium
ACATACAGAACATCATGGCGTGCGGCGGCGTGACCAGAAATCCCCTGTGGCTGCAAATCATCTCCGACGTTTGCGGCAAATCGATAAATCTGACCACGCGGTCTTCAGAAGCCGGCATCCTTGGATGCTGTATTGTTGCGGCGGTGGGCGCAGGGGTTTACAGCAGTTTTGAGGATGCGACACGCGCAATGGTCCGCAAGAACGAAGTGATCAGGCCGGACCCCGCCGCCCACGAGGAGTATAAGGCATTGTTTGAGGACTATATCATGTTATATCAGCAATTAAAACCGCTGATGCATAAGGGCAAAAAATTTGCCTACTCAGTCGGCTGATAAAAACGGCAATACAAAGCGGGGGTTCGTTGTAACCCCTGCATTTTTTATCTGGACATCTCCAAAAGTGCCGCTCTGTTCTGGAATAATATTATACAATGCGGTATATAATTACACATATGTTTTGGGAAACATGCCATATAATATCATAATTGTGAGCATACGGATGATCGCCTGCAATTATTTTCAGAACAAATTCAAAATAGATAATAAATTCAAAGTTATTTTGCAGGAAAAGCTTTATTAATGTCGAATAACATACCAATATGAAAATAATATCATAAGAATAGAAATATTTCAGATTCAGGCGTAGCTCTTGCGATTAATTTCATATAAGCAGAGAATAATGCGCATCATTAATACATATATATGAAATAAATTGCATATTAACATGCTTTAGGGTGATAATAACTGGAATGAAATATAAAACTGTAATGAAAAATAATAACTGTAAATATAGTCAATATATTGGAGTTGATACTGTCCCTGCTGTGATGCCAAGAAGGCTGCTGATCAGGACTGTAAGCGAAAAAGGCCCATTGGCATTTAATGAGACTCCGAATGACTGAAACAGAAACGCAACGCAAGGATGGAGGTAACAGGATGTCGCAGGACAGCTATTTCATCGGTATCGACTTTGGCACCCAGGGCGTAAGATGCTCAGTGGTCGACCAAGATGGGCAGTTTATATCGGTCAAAGAAAGCAGCTACAGAATACATTTTCCGGAGCCGGGGCAGGCAACCCAGAAACCGTTGGAGTGGATTGACAGCTTTGAGGCTGCGCTGACGGGGTGCCTTAGCGAGCTGCCGGAATCGCTGAAATCCAGGATTGCCGGCTTGTCCGTGTGTGCGACTTCCTCGACGGTCATTGCGGTAGATAAAGAGGGAAGGCCTCTGGCTGACGCTATTCTCTGGATGGACAACCGCGCCAAGGCTGAGGCGGAACAGATTAACTCTGGAGAGTATGAGCTGCTTAAATACTGCGGCGGCGACGTTTCGGTAGAATGGCTGATACCCAAAACCCTGTGGATAAAGCGCCATATGCCGGGAGTATATAACCAGTCTTATAAAATCGTAGAACAGCTTGATTTTATAAACCACTATTTGACCGGACGCTGGGCCGCCTCTGTATGCCAGGCCACCTGCAAGGGGAACTACATAAATGGCAACAGTGAAATAGAGGAATACTACTTTAAGCAGATCGGGCTTGAGGATTACAGGAATAAATTAAACAGGAATGTGCTAAAGCTCGGGGACGAGGTAGGCGTTTTAAAGCCGGAACTTTCGAAAAAATTCGGCCTGCCCCGTGACCTGCCCGTATACCAGGGGGGCATAGACGCCCACGTATCCATGCTTGGCCTTGGGGTATGCAGGCCGGGCGATATGGGCGTCATCATGGGAACAAGTTTTGTACATCTGATGCTGAGCGAGGTACCGATCTACAAGCGCAGCATCTGGGGCCCGTACTGCGACGCGATTATACCCGGCTTGTATTGCATTGAGGGCGGACAGGTATCGGCGGGGTCCATTACAAAGTGGTTCCTCAATGAGTTTAATATCGCCGGGGAAAACCCTTATATGTTGATGGCCCAAAAGGCGAAAGAGGTGCCCATAGGGAGCAAGGGCCTGATCACGCTGGATTTCTTCCAGGGCAACAGGACCCCGTACAAGAACCCCAACGCAAAGGGCGTCTTTTACGGGTTGACGCTCAACCATAACCGCGCGGATATATACAGGTCGATCATGGAAGGGATCGCTTACGGAACGCGCAATATCATTGAGACGGTCTGCGGCGATGACGTGGCGGTTAACAATATCATGGCGTGCGGCGGCGTGACGAAAAACCCGTTGTGGCTTCAGATAATTGCCGATGTGACGGACAAACCGATCACGCTGACCGAAAACTCGTCCAACTGCGGCGTGCTGGGCTGTGCGGTTATCGCCGCGGTTGGAAGCGGAGAATATAAAGGCTACGAAGAAGCGGTGGATGCGATGGTCCGCTATACCGAGGTGATAAAACCCGATAAGGAAGCGCACCGGCTGTATGAACCGCAGTATCAGAAGTATCTCGCGTTGTATGAAAAGCTGGAAGACATGATGGATTCATAGGAGTGGTGATATGGCGAAGAACATTCTGGAGATGAGAAAAATCAATAAAAGTTTTCCGGGCGTTCAGGCGCTGAAGGATGTTGACTTCTTCGTGGAAGAGGGAGAAGTCCACTGCCTTATAGGTGCGAACGGTGCGGGAAAATCGACGCTGATGAAGATACTTTCCGGCGCGTATACCAAAGACAGTGGCACCATCATATTTGACGGGGAAGAGCTTAAGGATTTGAATCCGATCGCGACGCGGAAGAAAGGCATATCGGTTATCTATCAGGAGCTGTCGCTCGTCAGTGAACTGTCGGTCACCGAGAACGTGCTAATTAACAACCTGCCCAGAAAGATGGGCAAGATCGACTGGAAAGCGGCATACGAAAAGGTCCAGAAGCTGGTCGATGAGCTCAATATATCGATCGATATTAAGGCGAAGGTCGGCGAGCTCAGCATAGGCGCAAGGCAGCTGGTTGAGATGATGAAGTGTATCGCGTCCAACTCGAAGCTCATCGTAATGGACGAACCTTCAGCCACGCTTTCCCATGACGAGTTTGAAACGCTTATCAAAACCATTGCGGACTTGAAGCGCAAGGGGATCACGATTATCTATATATCCCACAGGCTGGAAGAACTGTTCATAGTGGGAGACCGCATCACGGTACTGAAGGACGGAAAGAATGTGACCACGGTCGACTCGAAGGGCATCGATGTCGACCAGCTGGTTGAGTACATGATAGGGCATAAGCGCACGAAGAATGCCTATAACAAGGACGTTCAGGTGAGCAGCCGGGAACCTGTGCTGGAAGTCAGGAATTTCTGCAACAAGAGGCTGCATAATGTGTCGATGAGCCTTGGGAAAGGGGAGATCGTTGGCCTTTACGGGCTGGTCGGCGCAGGGCGTACCGAACTTTTGCGTGCCATCTACGGCGTCGATCCGATAGACACCGGCGAAATGGTCTTAAGGGGTAAGGTTAAAAAGCCAAAAAACCCCAGGGATTCCATTAGGTCCGGCATAGGAATGCTGCCTGAAAACAGAAAGGTACAGGGGCTTGTGCTCTGCCTGCCCGTCTGGCAGAACATGTGCCTGGTGACGATAAAAAAGTTCAGGGGCAAGCTGGGCATCAACTATAAAAAAGTCGCTGAGACAACAAGGGGATACATCAAGAATCTTTCCATTAAGACGCCGAGCGAAAAGACGATTGTCGTCAGCCTTTCGGGCGGCAACCAGCAGAAGGTGATACTGGCGAAATGGCTGATGCAGAAATCTGAGATTCTGCTGGTAGATGAGCCCACTCAGGGCATAGATGTGGGCGTCAAGGACGAGATCTATAAAATTCTCAGGGACGCTGCCGAAGACGGCCACTCAATCATCATCGCTTCGAGTGAATTGACTGAGCTTATGAACGTGTGCGACAGGATCTGCGTCATGTTTCATGGAGAGATCGTTGCAGAGTTTTCTAAAAATGAGCTGGATAAAGCTTCAATTTTGCAATATGCGGTTGCAGGGAGGTAACTATGGCAAGGCTTAAAGACAACTCATACATTCAGGTAGTCAAGAGATACAGCGTATTAATACTGTTGATAGTGTTTATTATCATCGCATCAATTGCCTCGGATAGCTTTTTTACGCTGTCAAATTTCCTTAACATCATGCAGTCGTACGCGGCACCGGGCATTATTGCGATAGGCATGACATTTACGATACTTTCAAGCGGCACAGACCTTTCTGTAGGTTCCGTCGCAGCTTTAGCAGGCATGATAAGCGCCATACTGCTCGCTGATGGGTATCCGGTTTGGGTGAGCGTTTTAGCCGGCGTGCTGGCGGGCGCTGCACTCGGTACGTTTACGGGCCTTATCATCGTGTTTTTCGACATAGCGCCTTTTATCGCGTCGCTCGCCACGATGGTTTCTGCTAGAGGCCTTTCGATGCTCACCACCGACGGCGGTGTTATATCAGGCCTTATCAAGCTTGGTGAAGACGGCGCGACCGGAAAAGCGTTCTGCTATCTTGGTGGCGGCTCCATACCTCTCGGCTCCGTGAACATACCTTTCGCAGGCTTCACATGGATTGTATTCACTCTGATTGCCGCGTATATACTCAAATACACGATATTCGGACGCAACCTGTACGCTATTGGCGGTAACAAGGAGGCCGCCATGTTGTCGGGCGTTCCTGTCAAGCGATACAGCACTCTCGCCTGGACCATATCGGGCATGACGGCCGCCTATGCCGGCATTATGCTGACCGCATGGCTGACGGTGGCCCAGCCGACGCTGAACCAGGGCGCGGAGCTCGACGCCATCGCGGCGACGGTTATGGGCGGCACCTCGATGAACGGCGGCAAAGGCTCGGTATGGGGAACGCTGGCAGGCGTGCTGATACTGGCCATCATCACAAACCTGTTTAACCTGATTGGTTTGCCGTCGTATTATCAACAGATATTTAAGGGCATCATTATTATCGGAGCAATGCTGCTCAACAGGTTTGTTTCACAAAAGGAAAATTGATTTGCTGCTATGCAGCAATGAATAAATACTATGGAGGAGAGAAAATGAAGAAAACTCTAATCGCTATTGTTGCTGTTGTACTGGCGGTGAGCATGGTGCTCGCAGGGTGCGGAACGGGTCAGAAACCTGCGGAATCGGCTCCTGCTCAGGCTAGCAGCCCGGCAGCTGAAGCCCCGGCAGATGAAGCCCCGGCAGCTGAAGCCCCGGCAGCCGAAACCAAGATAAAGGTCGGTTTCTCTCAGGCAACGATGGCTTCCCCGTTCTATGTAGCTCACGTGGAATCGGCACAGCAGGCGGCGGAAGCAGCTGGCATCGAATTGATATATGCTGATGCCAATGAAGACATTACGAAGCAGAATACCGATATTCTCGACATGCTCGAGAAAGGGATCGACGTGCTGATACTCAATGCTGTTGATCCGGACGGTGCTAATCCTGCAATCGCCAAGTGCAAGGAAAAAGGCGTGAAGATCGTGACGGTTGACAGGTTTGTCAACGCGGACGTGGACGTCGTCGTCGGTCGCGACAATGTCAAGATGGGTCAGTTAGTGGGTGAGTATCTGGTTGAGAAGCTGGGCGGCAAAGGCCAGGCCAAGGGCAAAGTGCTGGAAGTCATGGGCAGCGGCGGCGACCGCGTTCAGGAAGCCCGTTCCAAGGGATTCCACAACGCAGTGGATGCCGAACCCGGGATCGAAGTTATCCAGACGCCGCATTGCGACTATGTGCGCTCCAAGGCTGCGACCGCTACTCAGGATATCATCCAGGCGCATAAAGACATCGTTGCGATTTACGGACACAACGACGATATGGCGCTTGGCGCCCTGCAGGTTTGCGAAGATGCTGGCATGACAGTTCTTGCTTGCGGCGTTGACGGCCTGATGGAAGCTGTAGAGGCCATAGTTGACGGAAGGTACATCTGCACATCTGCAAACGACCCGTTCAAGTTCGGACAGGTTGCAGTGGAAGTGGCTATCAAGCTCGCTAAGGGCGAATCGGTAGACGCTGAGGTAGACTGCGGCACATTCCTGGTCAGCGAAGAGAATGCAAGCCAGTACTTCAATGCAGACCTCGCGTTTGTGAAAGGCGAATAACCCAAAGAGGGCTCTGTTGGCAGGGAAGAGCCCGGCAGGGGGCGGGATCCGTTTGCGGATACCCGCCCTTTTTACTGGGAAGCTGCCAAAGGGTGCGGAAGCAAGCCACAAAATACAGCCAGAGCCGTCTTTTTATGCTGCGGCGCCTGCCGCACACCCCATGCCGCGGGTGCATAGATTGGTATTGGCACACTCGGGCCAAATCCAAAAAAGGCAGGTGCTCATATGACGGGCGAAGAGAGACGGCTGGTGGTGGAAGGCTTCACTTTTGAACTGACGGGCTTCTTCAGCGCAGAAGGCGTGACCACGGTGACGGTCAGCGTAAACGGCACAGGTGAGAGCACGCACGATCTCAAGGGCTGGGTTATGGAGGTCTGCCCCGGCGATGCGCGCTATTTTGAGGACGAGGTGGGTATCGTCAGCTGCGAAAAGCGGCGGCGGCACGGCGTGTGGCTGCCGGCCGTGGCCCAGAAGACGACATATGAGCTGACCGGCGATGTCGGGTTTTCCGGCGTGGTGATCAGCGACTGGGTGGGGCGGTATGCCGAAGACCCGGACGTGGAATACCGTATCGTGCTGGACAAAGAGCTCAAGTTTGAACCATTCGCCGTGGCGATCATCACAGGGGAGCACATCAGGCACTCGGAAGGGCGCATCAGTATCGGAGCGTCTTCAAACCTTACGCTGAGCCGCGTGTGGACAACGCCATTGGAGAAGAGCTTCTCCCTGTTCGTGGTGGTGCCGGAAGGGTACCGGCCGGATGACGCCGGCAAGGTGACGGCATCGGTCACGAAACGCGCGGCGCACATACTGCATCACAAAGGCGAATTTACAGTGGACGACGCTCTTGCGCCCGACGGCAAAGCGCTCAAAACTGTGCGGAGCGAGTTTTTGTGCAGCGTGCGCATATTGGCGAACGTGCCGCTGAAAAGCGCGGCGGCCTGCGGCGACAGCGTACAGATTAGCGCGATGGATTGCTTTGAGGTGTGCGAAACCATCGGCTATGCGGATGAGGGCGATGCTTTCGAGTTGCGGGACATCACCATAAGCCCGAAAAAGAAAAGCTTCGACCTGACGCTGATGGGCGCGTACGGCGGCCGTTCCGTGTACCGGCTGGACGGCAAATTTACCATCGACTGCAAGCGCTGCATAAGGACTGGCGCAGGATGGCGGAATAACCTCGGCTCCTGAAGAAACCCAACAAAAAAAGGCCGGTTGGCCTTTTATTGTTGGTGTTGAGTTTCAGCCCTGCTCAATGGCTTCGCTGGGACATGTATCCACACACGAGCCACAGTCGATGCAGACGTCCGGGTTGATCTCATACTTATCGCTGCCCTCGGAAATCGCTTCCACGGGGCATTCGCTGGCGCACGCACCGCAAGAGACACACGCGTCCGTAATGATGTAAGCCACTAAATCTTCACCTCCGTCTTGGTATACACAGACATTGTAATCATATGTATACAAAAAAGCAACAACGGATTACTACAAATTCCGATAAAATTCGCGCCAAGGCCGAACGATCAGTCTTCGAGCAGCGCCTCGATATCTTCGTCGAGCTCCTCTTCGATTTCCGGTTCTTTTGGTGTCGGGGGCGCCGCCGAAATCTTGAACTTGACGTCATCCAGTCGGAAATTCTTGACGTCCACGCTTCCGTCCGGCAAAGCGAGCTTAACGCGCACTATTTCGGTAATCATGTTGTTCTCCAGCACAACGCCTTCCCCGTCCGGCGTGGTCACCGCGCTGCCCACCTTGGGCATGCGCTGACGCATCTGGGCATAGTGCTCCTGCTCGTAATTGAGGCAGCACATCAGCCGCCCGCACAGGCCGCTGATCTTGGTGGGCGAGAGCGACAGGTTCTGCTCCTTGGCCATCTTGATTGACACGGGCGAAAAGTCGCCAAGGAAAGACGTGCAGCAGCACGCGCGGCCGCACGGCCCCAGGCCGCCCATCATCTTAGCCTCGTCCCGCACCCCGATCTGGCGCAGCTCGATGCGTGTTTTGAACACGCCCGCGAGGTCCTTGACCAGCTCGCGGAAATCCACCCGGCCTTCCGCCGTAAAATAGAATATGATTCTGGAGTTGTCAAACGTATATTCCACGTCGACAAGCTTCATCTCCAGCCCGTGTTTCTCGATCTTTTTTTGGCATATCTCCAGCGCTTCCTTTTCCTTGCGCTTGTTTTCCTCCACGCGCCTGTCGTCTTTAGCGGTGGCGCGGCGTATTACCGTTTTGAGCGGTGTCACGATATCATTATCGGAGACTTCCTTGTCCACGATCACCACTTCGCCGTATTCCATGCCGCGTGAGGTTTCCACGATGACGTGATCGCCTTCTGTCAGTTTCAGGTCGCCGGGGGAGAAGTAGTAGACCTTCCCGACGCGTTTAAACCGCACGCCTATTACTTTTGCCATCTATTTTTTTCCTCCAGTAAACAAAAAAGCATCCTCTCTGCGGTCAACCGGAAATTGACCGGAGATAAGAACCGTCTTTCCGTATCTAGTATGACATTTATCATATTACTAATTGCGCCGCTTGTAAAGCGATTCGCCGCGTCGCAAATATCGCCCAGATAGTCGACATTGGCAACATAGCCCGCATCGCGCGTCTTCATGAACACGAGGATGTCGCGCAGATACGACTGCATGATGCAGAGCAGCAGTATGATATGCTCTTTATTATTCTCCAGGAAATCCGCGAATACGCTGATGGCCATATTGTTCTGCCGCAGCAGCTTCTGGCAGAGCGCAATTACCTCTGCGCGCCGGGCCAGAAGATCAGCGTCGTCCTTGATGCGCCGGGCTTCGTCGGGAAAGCCGCCCGAAAGATCGGAGAGTATGCGGGCGGTGGCGTCGTCCACCGACAGGGCTTTGGCGATGGTGTGCGGTGCGTTGGAACCGGGCATCAGCGGCACGATGGCGCAGCGCGACGCAATGGTGGGCAGCACGCCGCAGACGCTGCGCGCGGACAAAATAAACACTGTACCGGACGGCGGCTCCTCCAGCGTCTTCAGCAGGCTGTTGGCAGCCTGGACAGGCATGTCGTCTGCACCTTCAATGACCACCACCTTGCGCGGCGCTTCATACGGCTGCTCCGCGACGAAGGCGAGCGCGTCGCGCAGCTCCGCGATTTTGGGCGCGGTCAGGCGCAGTATATCCACATGGCCTTCCAGCACCTTGCGGCAGTCCACGCAAGCACCGCAGCCGCCGTTTTTGCAGCAGAGCCGCATTAAAAACGCGTCGATGAATCGCCGGGCCACCAGCGGCCGGCTGCATATGATGAGATAGGCGCCCAGCAGCTTTTCCCCGGACGCCGCATCCAGAAACAGGTCGCACGCAATACTGCTCATAGTATACCGGCGCTCACAAAGTACGGCATCAGTTTTTGGAGAATGATCTCGCGCGTTTCAAACTTCGTACCGCGCGCGTCGATGGAGATAATTCCTTCGCCTTTCGAGAGCTGGGTGAAGCCGTCGAACACGCGCTGGTGGAAGCACAAATCCTCGCTCTCCAGCCGGTCGTGCACCTTGTTCTCGTTCATGCGCTCAAAAGCGCGTTCCGGCGGGACGTTGATGAATACCGTGACATCGGGCATGCAGCCGTCTATCGCCGGATTGTTGATCTGCCAGACCAGATCCGTGCCCAGCCCGCGGCCGTAGCCCTGATAGGCCAGCGATGAGTGGATAAAGCGGTCGCACAGCACCACGCGGCCTGCATCCAGCGCGGGGCGTATCACCTGGCGCACGTGTGCGGCACGCGCCGCGGCGTACAGCAGCGCCTCGGTGACGCCGTCCATCTCGCTCTCCTTATCCAGCAGCAGCTCACGGATTTTCTCCGCCATGGGGCAGCCGCCCGGCTCGCGCGTGCGCACCACGGGAACGCCGCGCTCCTCCAAATATTCGGCGAGGAAACGCAGCTGCGTGGATTTGCCGCTGCCGTCCGCGCCCTCAAATGTGATAAACAGTCCTTTCATGCTGTGCCCCCCAACAGTGCGGCGAGGTCCGCCGTGGTGTCCACGAGGTAGTCGGGGGCGCAGTCCATCAGCTCCTCGCGGTCGCCGTAGCCGTAGAGCACGCCCACGGTATCGATGCCCACCGCGCGGCCGCCCAGTATGTCGTGACTACGGTCGCCCACCATCACGGAACCGGACGGCGCGCCGCCCAGACGGCGCATGGCGTATTCCAGCACCTGCGTTTTATCGAATATGCCCTCCTCATGGCGTGCGCCGAACACCGCGTCAAAGTAGTCCAGAAGCCCATACCGCTCGAGTATGGGCATCGCCATGGCCTCGGGCTTGGACGTGGCGACATACAGCGCCTTGCCGGACGACTTGATGGCGCGCAGCGCGTCCTCGATGCCGTCATAAAGCCGGCTTTCATACATGCCCTTGGAGAGGTAGTATTCGCGGTAGTAGGCGTAAATCCTTGCCGCTTCTTCTTCCGGAAAACCGTATGCGTTGATGAGATGCATCTTGATGGGCGGCCCCACAAACGCGTGGATGCAGGCCTCGTCATTCTCCTCGTAGCCTGCCTTTTCAAACATATAGCGCACCGCATTCATGCACCCCTCGCCGGACTCCGTGATGGTGCCGTCGAGGTCGATGAAAACGGCCTTGTAAAAACCGCTGTCCTTACCTGTGATGTTGTGAATCATTTTCGCTCCTTGTAGACCGAGATGTATTCGCCCTCCGCTCCGAAGACATCAAAGCCCTGCTTGATGGCTTCCAGCAGATAGCCCGCAATTTCCTGCGAAATCTGCTGGCCGCGCCCCACCACCGCTTCAGCCGGCGGGTAAACGCCCGCCGTAACTGCGGAGATAAGGCCCACGGCTTTGTCGATGCGGACTTTCTCTATATTACCCCAAAACCGCGCGTTTTGTATATACTTTGTGGCTTTGGGCATGGCATATGGTGAAAACGTCACGGGGCGCTTCTGGATACGCTCGATGGACTTGAGCATTTCGTACATCCGGTCCAGATGGGCGGCTGTGGTGCCTACCGACAGCATCAGCAACAAATTTTTCAGGTCCGCAGCTTCCACATGGATGCCCTGCCGCGCGAGCATGGCTTTTATGGCGAGGCCGGTATAGCCCGAGTCGGACACGTCCACCACGACCTTCAGCGGGTCTCTGGCGGCCATGTCGGGCACGTTGATCTCCGGACAATAGAATCCGGGCAGCAGGTTGACCAGTTCCTCGAAGCGGCGCGCCAGCGTGTTGACGCGCAGCATCTCCGACTCGCCCTTGTCGCGCATGTAGGCATGGACATAGTCCAGCGAGCCCAGCAGCAGATACGACGGGCTGGTGGTTTGGAACGACCGCAGCGAGCGCAGCACCTCCTCCTGGTCTACCAGAGCGTTTTTGCCCACATACAGGCAGGCGCACTGGTTCATGGCAGGCAGCATCTTATGCGCGCTTTCCACCCAGACGTCCGCGCCGGCTCGGCCGGGCGGCGTGGGCAGGAAGGCCGAATAGGCGAAATGAGCACCGTGCGCCGCGTCCACCAGCAGCGGAACGCCCGATTTGTGCGCGATCTCCGCGATGGCCTCGATGTCGCAGCAAAGGCCGAAATAGTTGGGGTAGGTGATAAACACGGCGGCCGCGTCGCGGTGGAGCTTGAGCGCGCTCCGGACGTCCGCGGGACGGATGACGCCGGGGTAATCCCCGCCCGGCGGCGGGTCGAGGTAAACGGGCTGGATGCCGAAGGTGAACACCGCGTTTGCGGCGCTTAAGTGCACGCCGCGCGGGAAGATCACCTTCTTGCCCCGGAACATGGACAGCATGGCCAGAATGCCGGTGGTGGAGCCGCCCGTGATATAGGCTGCGATATCAGCACCCACGTATTCAGCGTGCAGCGCCTGGCTCTTCTGGATTGCGCCCGCGGGCATGATGAGGTTGTCCGCACCCGGCAGTTCGGTGATGTCGTACCAGAGCATCTCACCGCCAAAATAGCCGGTATCGCCCTTGTGACCCGGCATGCATAGGCGTACACGTGCGGTGTCCGCCACGGCGGCCATCGCATCCATGATGGGCGTCTGCCTGTTCATATCGATCGCTCACCTCTTAAAGCGTTGTATCTTAAGCATAAAGGCCCTTTTCTAATCGGGCGGAATATGAGATAATAGCCTTGCCCGCATAAAAAGGAGGCCTTATGAAAAAGACGGAGCGCGAAAACATGCTGCTGTTTTCCAAAGAGCTGGTGGCCGGTCTGCACCGGTACAGGCTCTATTTCACGCCCCTGTCGTCGCTGCGCGACGAGACACCGCGTGTCTTCAGGTTGCTCGTCAGAACGCCGTTCGCTTTCAACCGTTTTGAGCTGGGCCGTGTGTATACGCTGGTCTACAACAATATCTATATACTCTCCAGCGTGCCGCGGGAAGAGTTCAACCTGCAGGAGGAGGACTTCACCAAGTTGCTGCAGACGCGCGACCTTAAGTTCATGGACAAGAAGACGTCAGCGGCGCTGCGCTCGGTGGATAAACCATATTTCGCCAAGGATCGCTATTATTCCTTCGCTGAAACAAAGGAAATTGTCAATTACCGGCCGGATTTTCTGACACGCCTCGCCATCGCAGTGTTTTCTGGTTTCATGACCGGCGTGGCGCTGCTGGGGCCGTTTGCGCTGTACGCCTGGATGCTCTACCTGCTCATCCGGGGGCAGCTTAATCTTGTCGGCTTTTCGACGCGTTCGCTCGTGCTGCCCATCATGGGCATCGGCGCGCTGCCTGTCACAATATTCATCATGTCTTTGCTGTTTGCGCTCAGCGAGCTGGCGCTGCTGCGCATCGATTTTACCAAGGGCAGCATATTAAAGAAGTATACGCTGGCCTGGGGCGGTATACGAAAGAGCATTTACCTTGAGCCCAGCGATATCCGGTACATCAAAAAATTCGGCATCGCCGCCGGAGCCGTGCTCGCGGTGTCGATTATTCTGTCGCTTCTGGTTTAGCGGCGCCGCACTTTTGTTCTATCAAATCAATCAGAGCCGGGGTGGGGCTGAAAAACATGCCCGCCTCATCGCCGCTGCCTTGCCTGTATACAACGTAAGTTACACCGCGCCGGCGGGAACGGAAAGTAAGCCGCTGGAGCCGCATTCCCCGGGGCTTTTCCGGCCCAATATGCAATATGTTTTTCAGACGGATGCGCAGCAGCTCGCGGCTGCGGTCGCCGAGATAGCGCTCCACGATCAGTTCGCCGTTCGCCACGCGGTATTCATATTCCGTCAGCCACCGGCGCACGATAATAACGCCCAGCACAATAAGCAGCGCATAGGCGATGTATTGATGGTAGTAACGCAAACCCAGCGCGTCCGCCACGATGAACACGGCAGTATATATCAGCAGGATGCCGGCAACCAGGCCCAGCACCACCAGCAAGCCCAAAGGTGTAGATAATTTTTTTCGGCTTAGCCTTTCTTTCATGGCTCTCCTTCGCATAGGTATGATTGATGAAAGACCATCGTTTCTATTATAGTCGGGCGGCGCGGTAAGCGCAACGCCGATTCGACGAAAATCGCGCAGGAATGGCGGGCCTGCTTTCGCGGCTTGGCAGCCCGGCATGAGGCGGCGCCTTCGTGTTTGACAGGGCTTAGGGCAGCGGCTATACTCAGAGGTAATATCAGGAAGAGGGTGGATGTGCTTTGGTGAGGGCGACGGGGCTTTGCCGGGATTATGGCAAGATCCGTTTTTTGGATAGTGTCAGCCTTCAGGTACAGGCTGGTCAGGCGCTCGCGGTGGTGGGCGAAAACGGCGCGGGAAAGACCACGTTGCTGAAGATTTTGGCGACGGCATCCCGGCCGGACGCGGGCGAACTCATCATCGGCGGCGTGGACGCGCTGAAGAACCCGGCGGGCGCGCGCGCGATGATCGGCTATGTGCCGCAGGGCATTGCGCTGATGCAGGAGCTGACGGTGCGCGACAACCTGCGCTACTGGATGAGGCCGGGGGACGAGACAGCCTACCGCTGGACGCTGGACGTAACTGGTCTGGCCGATGTGGAGAAAAAGAAGGTATCCCGGCTGTCGGGCGGCATGCAGCGGCGGCTCAATATCGGCGCGTCGCTGGTAACCCGGCCGCGCGTGCTGATACTCGACGAGCCGCTGGCCGGTGTAGACGCGGAAAACCGGGTGCGGATCATGGCGGTGCTCAGGCAGCTGAAAGAAGCGGGCGCGGCGATCATTTTCACCAGCCATTACATCGACGAACTGGACATTCTGGCCGACGGCATGCTGGCTTTGAAGAACGGCGTTGTTACCTACAGCGGCGGCATCAGCTTTCCGCAGGAGAGCGGCGGTCTGGCGGGCGCGGTCAGGCGTTATACCGCGTAAGACAGGGCAGGGAGGGCCGGCGATGATGCAGCGCAATCACCGGTACGAAAGACAGCTCCCGGAAGAGCCGGGCAAATCGCAAAGGCGGCTGTTTGTATGGATAGCAACAGGCGCTCTGCTGGTCATAGCGCTCGGGGCGGTGGCGGTGGCGCTGCTGCGCACGGCGGAAAGGCAGCCGGCGCCGGTGGTCAATCTGGGCGTGGTAGCGGCAAAGCAATACCTCACAGAATACCATACCGACAGGGAGAAGCTGGCGGACCCCGCGGCCGTGGCGCTGGGCGAACGGCTGATGAAAGAGCCTTTTGAAATCGGGGCGGATATCACGCTGAGTTCGGACGACCTGCCTGCTGAGCTGGGGCTGCCCCTGACCCGCCTGCTTTTGGGTGTGGACATAAAATACGACATGCGCGATTTGGGCGCGAAACTGCGCGTGCTGGGGATGGAGTACTTCAGCGCGTATCTGATTGAGGACGAAGTCGTTGTGCGCGTGCCTTCGGGCGCATACAGCATGCCGCTGGACGTGCCGGAAGATACGGACCTTTCACAGAGCATGGGGCTTGGGTCGCGGGCGATGAGCTTTGCGCCGCTGATGACCGGGGATGAGGATTTTTACGGGCGTATTGCTGACATGGCGGCGCAGGTTGTGCCGCCAGATGCCACCGTCATTGAGGAGTTGTCAGGTGCACAGGCAGGCGGCGAAAAAGTCATCCAAACGGAGCTGGACGAGGCGGCGATGCAGTCTGTGCTCGCCGGCATGGGCGAACTGCTGAAGGAAGACGCGGCGCTGCGCGCACGGGCAGAGGAAATATTCTCAAGGACGGCTGATTATTATAACCTGGACCAAAAAACGTTGAAACAGTGGCTTATTAGCGTGGCGGACGGCTCGGCGCTGGCGGACGACTTTGAGCTGTGCTGGAAGGTGTACGAGCGGCAGGGGCGCTACGTGGGTCTGGATGTTAGGGTCACAAATACCGGGCAGGCGACGGAATGGCACATGCGGACGGAGCTTGACGGCAAGGTGAGCCATGAAACGTTTTCGCTGTCGGTGAACGGCAAGATGGTGCAGAGCGCGGAGTATACGGTGACGTACCGCAGCGGCGGAATGGCAGTGGATGGCAAATTCATGCCGGATGCGGCGCGCACTATAAAAATAATAGCGGACATTGATGTGGAGCCGGACGGCGATGAATACCGCCTGACCGGAACCGTGGAGATAGAAGGGCCGGTGCTGAGCGAGAAACCGGTCAAACTGAGCGCCGACATCAACGCGAAAATCCGCACGGGCGAAGAACTTACAGCTTTGAAGGACGACAGCGACTGGAACGACGTGTACGGCGAGCAGTGGGAGCCGCTGGAGGTTCCGCTGAAGGATCTGATATTGCCGCGGATGTGATGGGATAGACGTATGAGGAAGCTGCTTGGGGTCGATCTGAAAAGGCTGCTGCAAAGCCGGGCGATGCTGCTGTTTACGCTGGTTGCGCCCATAGCGTTGGTGCTGCTGGTATCGCTTGCGGTAGCGCCTTATTTTTATGCAAACGTGCGCGCGCAGCCGTTTACCGTGGCCGTGTGGAACGAGGATGATGATGCGATGACCAAAACGCTGCTCAAAGGCCTCGTTGAGAGCCGCTCGCTCGCGGGGCTGATCCGTACGGAGTTTGTGGACAGCGAGCAAGAAGGACTTGCCG
>JBMNOT010000247.1:0-2832 GCA_050943225.1 Christensenellales bacterium
GATGCGCGTCATCGACACCTACTGGTCGGACCACTGCCGCCACACCACTTTTCTCACAAAGCTCACCGACGTCACATTCGACGACTCCGCGAAGGACGCCCGGTTCGTATACGAAGAATACCTCAAGGCACGAAATGAGCTGTACGGCGGCCAGGAAAAGGACGTCTGCCTGATGGACATCGCCACGCTGTACGCCAAAGAGACGGCGCGCGCAGGCAGGCCGGGCCTTGATATCTCCGACGAGATCAACGCCTGCTCCATCCGCCAGAAGGTGAAAGTGGACGGCGCAGAGCGCGACTACCTCGTGATGTTCAAGAACGAAACGCACAACCACCCCACGGAAATCGAGCCGTTCGGCGGCGCAGCCACCTGCCTCGGCGGCGCCATTCGGGACCCGCTGTCTGGCCGCTCGTATGTGTACCACGCGATGCGCGTCACTGGCAGCGGAGACCCGCGCGAACCCGTTGCGGATACCATGCCGGGCAAGCTGCCGCAGCGCAAAATCTGCCGGGAGGCGGCCCACGGCTATTCGTCCTATGGCAACCAGATCGGCCTTGCCACCGGCCTGGTGGACGAAATCTATCATCCGGGCTACAAAGCCAAGCGTATGGAGATCGGCGCAGTGATAGGCGCTGCCCCGGCGGAAAACGTCGTCCGCAAGAAGCCGCAGCCGGGCGATGCCATACTGCTGCTGGGCGGCGCGACGGGCCGCGACGGGTGCGGCGGCGCCACCGGCTCTTCCAAGGCGCACGACGTCTCCTCCATCGATACCTGCGGCGCGGAAGTGCAGAAAGGCGATCCTTTAACCGAACGCAAGCTGCAGCGGCTGTTCCGCAACAAAGAGTTTGCTTCGCTTGTGAAGCGCTGCAACGATTTCGGCGCGGGCGGCGTGGGCGTCGCCATCGGCGAGCTGGCGGACGGCGTACGCGTCAACCTCGATCTCGTGCGCAAGAAATACGAAGGCCTGTCCGGCGTGGAGCTCGCCATATCCGAAAGCCAGGAGCGCATGGCGGTGGTGATCGACAAAAAAGACCTGCCTACCGTGCTCGCCCTCGCCAGGAAAGAAAACCTGCACGCCGCGCAGGTGGCAGAAGTCACCGACGCGGGCCGCATGAAGCTTTATTGGCGCGGCCGGCCCATCGTGTCGCTGAAGCGCTCTTTCCTCAACACCAACGGCGCGCCGGCGTACGCCAAAGCGCATGTCACCGGCCTCACTACAGACGGGCTTTTCGACGAGCCTTTCTCCGGCGGGCTGGCGGAGCGGCTCCCCGCGATGCTGGCGGATCTTAACATCTGCTCCAAAAAAGGCCTTATTGAGATGTTCGACTCCACCATCGGCGCGTCCGCCGTCACCATGCCGCTGGGCGGCGCAGCGCAGCTGACGCCCATACAGGCGATGGCAGCCAAAATCGCCGCGGACGGCGAGTGCGACACCGCCACGCTCATGTCCTACGGCTTCGACCCTTACATGATGGAGAAAAACCCGTTCCTCGGCACGATGTACTCCGTTGTGCTGTCGCTCGCCAAGCTCGCCGCGTCGGGCGGCAGCATTGCGAACGCGTGGCTTACGCTGCAGGAATACTTCCAGCGCATGACCACGCCGGACGTGTGGGGCAAGCCGCTGGCGGCGCTGTTGGGCGCGTGGTGGGCTCAGCGCTGCATGCAAACGCCGGCCATCGGCGGCAAGGATTCCATGTCCGGCACGTTTGAGGACATGCACGTGCCGCCCACGCTGGTGAGCTTCGCGCTGTGTTGCGAAAAAGCCGCCGGCATCATATCGCCCGAGTTCAAAAAGCCAGGCAGCAAAATCTACCGCGTACGCACTATCCGCAGTTCAAACGGCATCCCGGACTTCGGCGCTCTCCGCGAGTCCTACGACAAGGTGTATACCTATATCCAATCCGGATATATCTACTCTGCATATGCTGTAGAGCGCGGCGGCGCGCTCGCGGCGGTCGCAAAAATGGCGCTGGGCAACGGCATCGGCGCACGGCTTAATGGCAGCATCGACGACCTGTCCGCAAAGGCCTACGGCGACATCATCCTTGAATCGGATAGCGACCTCCCGTTTGAGCTTATTGGCGAAACGGGCGGCGACGCCATCGCGCTGGATGAAGAATTCGTTGCGCTCTCCGTTTTAAGAGACGCCTACCTCGGCACGCTCTCCGATATCTACCCCATATCCGCGCCGGCTTCGGGCATTGTTCCGGACAGGCCGTTCTTCGGGAAGTCCGTCCACGTCTACTCGGGCGAAAAGGGTCGACCCCGCGTAGTGATACCGGTATTCCCCGGCACCAACTGTGAGTACGATTCCGCCGCGGCGTTCCGCCGTGTGGGCGGCATACCGGAGACAGTGCTCATCCGCAACCTCACCGCGGACGACATCGAGTCCTCCATCCGCCAGCTGGCGGAAGCGATAGGAAAAAGCCAAATACTGATGATCCCCGGCGGCTTCTCGGGCGGCGACGAGCCGGACGGCTCCGGCAAATTCATCATGGCGGTATTCCGGGAATCGCGCGTCACGGATGCAGTTCAGCGCCTTTTAGACCGCGACGGCCTCATACTCGGCATCTGCAACGGCTTCCAGGCGCTCATCAAGCTGGGCCTGGTGCCGTACGGCGAAATCCGCAACATGCGCAGCAACAGCCCCACGCTCACGTTCAACAGCATCGGCCGCCACGTCTCGCGGCTGGTGCGCACGCGGGTTGCTTCCAACAACTCGCCCTGGCTGATGCACTGCCAGCCCGGCGACATCCACACCGTGGCCGTCTCCCACGGCGAAGGCCGTTTTGTCGCCACGCCGGAGGAAGCGCAGACGCTGCTCGAAGCGGG
>JBMNOT010000249.1:0-2821 GCA_050943225.1 Christensenellales bacterium
ATACTTCTTATATGTTTCCTTCCCTTCTGGATGTGGCTGGGGATTTTGGGCGCTGCGCTGGTGGGTGCTGGTGTACTGGTAATATTGAGAAAACTGTGACAGTTCTGACGGAGGTATGAACAATGAGAATCTTTTGTTTCAAAGCGCCGCGTTTCCTGCGGGGGATACTGAAGAGGCTGTTTACCTGACGAAAAATACATAATGAATCCGGCTGCCTTGGAAAAAGCGGCCCAGACGAAGAATACCGCGGACCGCTCGAGGGCGTTCGCGGTATTCGACCGCTGTGCCAAAAAGCGCGCACAGCAAAAAAGCCGCCCATCGACGCGGACGGCTTGTTTCAGTCAAAATAATGTTTTATCCGCGGGAGACCTTGCCTGATCTGAGGCACCGGGTACAAACATAAACCTTTTTCGGAGCGCCTGCGATCACCGCGCTGACGCGCTGGACGTTGGGTGCCCAGGTCCTCCGGGATTTTCTGTTTGAATGGCTGACCTTGTTGCCGGACATGATGCCCTTCTTGCAAATCTCGCAGAACTTCGCCATCTGCTACACCTCTTTCCTTGACGCAAAATCGCATGTGTGATATTTTATCATCGTAGGCCGGATTTGGCAAGAACAAATCTTTAATTTTTCGTTGCGATTGCTCAAAAAGCTTGACGCCGCATGGAAAACGCGATAGATTAAGTTCGCCGGAGTCTGCACGTGTGACGTTATTTTACACCCTGGAGGGAGGCATATAATGGCTGTTGTTCAGCAGAATTCATACGGAAAGATAGTATATTCCGACGAGTTTTTGTCCAATTTGGCGGGTTTGGCCACCATGGACTGCTATGGCATTGTCGGAATGTCGTCCCAGAAAGCGATGGACGGCATTGTCGAACTGCTCAAAGGGGAAAACCTCAACAAAGGAGTCATCATCAATACTGAAAACGACGCCATTAATATCGCGCTTTACATCATCGTAGAATACGGCGTTTCCATTGCTGCTGTAGCCTCCAACGTGATCGACACCGTCAAATACAGGGTGGAGAAAATAACCGGCCTCAATGTGAACAGAGTCGATGTCACGATAAACGGCATCCGGGTGTAGGGGGTTCAGCATATGCATCAAAGGATCACCGGTGAGCTGTTCAAGGAAATGGTGCTTTCGGCCGCGGCATACCTGGAGAAGAACAAAAAGAGCCTCAACGCGATGAATGTTTTTCCGGTGCCGGACGGCGATACGGGCACGAATATGTCGCTGACGATGATGTCTGCGGTCAAGGAGGTTAAATCCGCCGACGCTTCAAAGGTCGGGGCTGTGGGCGACGCGCTGTCGTTGGGCGCGCTCAAAGGAGCCAGGGGTAACTCCGGCGTGATACTCTCCCAGCTGTTCCGCGGCTTTGCCAAGAGCCTTTCCGGCATGGAAACGGCGAGCACGGCTGATTTCGCGCGCGCCATGCAGGAAGGCGTGGACGCGGCTTACAAGGCCGTGATGAAACCCAAGGAGGGCACGATTTTAACCGTCGCCCGCGAGATGGCCAAGGCCGCGCTGCGCTGCGCAGCTGCCGACTGCAACATCTACCAGATGATGGACGAGGTGATCGAGCAGGGAACGCAGACGCTGAAAAAGACGCCGGATATGCTGCCGGTGCTCAAGGAAGCCGGCGTGGTGGACGCGGGTGGAAAAGGCCTGCTCGTCATCTACCGCGGCTTCAAAATGGCGCTGGACGGCGAAGCCGTCACCGACAGCGTTGTGCTAGAAACCGATGAGCCGGTGGCTGATTTCTCGGCGACGCCGGGCGGCGAAGAAATCGAATACGCCTATTGCACCGAGTTTTTCATCAAGAACATCCACGAATCCGTGACGCAGGAGGATATCGACCGCTACCGCGAGAAGCTGATGAAAATCGGCGATTGCGTGCTGGTGGTGGGCGATCTGCACCTTATCAAAACGCATGTGCATACCAACGTGCCGGGCAAAGCGCTGCAGTTTGCGTTGCGCTTCGGCGAGCTGTCACGCATCAAGATCGACAACATGCGCGAACAGCATACCGAACTGGAACATTCGGAGCCGCCGCGCGAAAAGAAAAACATGGCGGTGGTAACGGTGGCGTCCGGCAAGGGCTTTGTCAACATATTCAAAGAGTTCATGGTGGACGAAATCGTGGAAGGGGGGCAGACCATGAACCCCTCTGCCGAGGCTATATCCCTCGCCATCGAAAAGGCCCCGGCGGACAACGTGATCGTGTTCCCCAACAATATGAACATTATACTCGCGGCGCAGCAGGCCGCGCAGTTTTCCAGCAAGAACGTGCATGTGATACCGTCCCAGTCGTTCCCGCAGGGCATCACCGGCGTTTTGGCCTACAACCCGGATCTCGACTTCGAGGAGAACATCGCGCGCATGGAAAAGGCGATCACCACCGTCAAGACTGGGCAGATCACCAGCGCCGTGCGCGAGTCCAAAATAAACGGCGATATCATCAAGAAGGGCGAGCTTTTGGGCATACTGGACGGCGATATCGTCTGCCACGCCGGCGACCTGTATCAGACCGTAGACCAGCTGCTTGATGCCATGGTGACGGATGACGACAGCGTGATCACCATTTTCTACGGCGAAGACGTGACGGAAACGCTGGCGAACGAAATTGCCGACATCGTCCGGAAGAAGTACAGCGATTACGACGTGGAGCTGCAGTTCGGCGGCCAGCCTGTCTATCAGTTCGTGTTTGCGGTCGAGTGATGGAGCTTTCCGCCCCGGTCAGCAGAGTCAAGGGCATCGGTGAGAAGAAGGTCCGGCTGCTCGCACATCTGAACATTTATACCGTGGAAGACCTTC
>JBMNOT010000248.1:0-2821 GCA_050943225.1 Christensenellales bacterium
TATGCTGTCCACAATTGTCGGCACGGGCAGAATGTGTGCGTCGCAAAGATAGTTCTTGGAAAAGTTTTCAATAATGCTGTAAGATTTTAAAGAGCGCAGATGCTTGGCCAAAGACCCGCTTATCTGCACGATCCTTAAATTGTGCTTGATCGGGTTGCAGGGCACGAGATTTAAAGACAGCAAAGTCATGGCCCTTCCCCAGCACAATCCTATCGTATCACCGTCCTGGATGATTTTGTTGAGGTCCACTGCCAGTATTTTTATGACATCGAGATAGCGCGATTCGATATCCGTCATATAGGTAGGCGTAATACAAATCTTTTGAAGCTTAAACAGCTCTTTAAATTTTTGCTCTAAATCGTAAAGCGACGGCAGCGGCAGATGCAGGTCGAAGGTTACCAGGCCGTCCTCCCTGGCTTTTTTCAATATACGGCTTACCGTTGATTTGGAGATATGCTCCTTATCGGCTATTTCTGCCTGAGTGCAGCCGTTTATATAGAATTCTTTCAATACCCGTATGACGAGATTGATGTCATGATACATCGGGCATCCTCCCAAAAGTTTGTGTGATTATTAACACAGCAGCCGTACACACTATAATACCACCAGCGCCGCAAATGTTCTATCTTAAAAATTGCCAAGCCGCCCTTGGCCGCATGTCAATACTATTTCCCGGTATGATGCAAAAATAAGGTTTTATATCTGCTTTCCTGATGCCTTTCCGACAATAATCTACAGTTTTTTCAAGCTCATGTTTTCCCGGGAACACTATATTTTCCATATATCCACCATGAAATAAATTGCACGCATTCGGCCCGAATATAGGGAAAAGTATTTCTTGAAATCAATTATGATTTAGTTATTATATATTATAAGGGTATTATAACAGGAAAGTGTTCTGTAAGTAAGATATTCGGTGCTGTGATAAGCGGAAAACCTGCACTGCGAAGCAGCGTGCAGGCTAGATGCCGTGTGGCTAATATGGAAACAGAGTGCCGGAATAAAGAGGCTTGCCGGGCTTTTGGAGTATTTTCTCATCAGGGATGCGGACATAATGGATATTGCGATGGGAGACTCTGGAAGGGCCGGCTGATGCCGTCGGCAGAGGCTTAACGACATATCTCTTGTACGAGTGAGATATAAATTTCAATACTAAAGAAAGGGCTGTCAAATGAATTTAGATGCACTGATCCAACAGATCACAGAAGAAGTGATTGCAAAACTAGGCGCGGGTAATGCACCGGCGAAAGATTATTCGCCCGCATCGCTGGCGAAATACATAGATCATACGTTGCTGAAGCCGGAAGCGTCGCAGGAACAGATTCGTAAAGTGTGCGATGAAGCGAAAAAATACCATTTTGCCAGCGTGTGCGTCAACCCGAGCTACATCGAGTTTGTTGCCCAGCAGCTCGAAGGTAGCGGCGTTAAGCCCTGCGTTGTTATCGGATTCCCGCTGGGCGCAACGCTGCCCGAGGTGAAGGCGGCGGAAACCAGCGCGGTGATTGGCCTGGGCGCGAAGGAAGTGGACATGGTCGTGAATATCGGCGCGATCAAGTCCGGCGACTGGCATCTGGTGAAGCGAGACATTGAAGCGGTTGTGAACGCTGCAAAGGGCAGAGCGCTCGTCAAGGTGATCATTGAGACATGCCTGCTGACGGACGAGGAAAAAGTTAAAGTCTGCACGATAGCCAAGATGGCCGGAGCCGACTTTGTCAAGACGTCCACCGGTTTTTCGACGGGCGGCGCAACGGTCGAGGATGTTGCACTGATGCGGAGAACAGTGGGCCCCACCATGGGCGTCAAGGCCTCGGGCGGCGTGAGGGATTACGACAGCGCGGTGGCGATGATAAAAGCGGGTGCAACGCGGCTGGGCACCAGCTCGGGCGCCAAGATTGTGCAAGGCGCTTCCGTGCAGTCCAACTGCGTCAATTGCGGCCTCTGCAAGGGCGTCTGCCCGACGGGGAACGTTGTTATCCACAAGACCGATTACTGATGCCGGTTTCGCAGGGGTTTTCATACGTTCGCGGAAGCATTGGAGAAAGTGGAAGCAGCAGGGCTTGGCCGGCGCAGTTATTAGCAGCCCGGCAGGGCGCGGCGGCCACGCATGCTGTGTTGTTTAAATGTGCACAGAGAAGGCGTATTGCCTATTAAGCGAGTAAGGAGAATGATGGTAGTATGAGCAAGATGATGAAAGCGATCAGGATGTACGCACCTCGCGATTTAAGACTGGAACAGGTGCCTGTGCCGGAGATTAAGGAGAATGAAGCGCTGGTCAAAGTGATGGCAGTGGGCATCTGCGGTTCGGATATTCCGCGCATCAACCAGTACGGAGCCTATATATCGCCCATCATTCCGGGACATGAATTCTCCGGTGAGATCGTGGAGATAGGATCGGGCGTCAAGAATTTCAAAGTGGGCGACCGCGTGACGGTGCCGCCGCTGCTGCCGTGCTTCAAATGCGAGTTCTGCGAGCAGGGGCACTACTCGCTGTGCAGAGATTACAAGTATTACGGGTCGCGCAATGACGGCGCTTTTGCGCAATACGTCGCGGTGCCTGAGCCCAATCTGCTGAAGGTGGCGGATAACGTTTCGTATGAAGCGGCTGCGACGGCTGACCCGCTGGCCAACGCGCTGCACGCGATCAGGCGCGGCGGCTTCAAGCCGGGGGATAAGGTCTGCGTATTCGGCCTCGGCGCGATCGGCCTTTATGCCGTGCAGTATATGAAGGCAAAGGGCGCCAAAATTGCGGCGGCCGTTGACGTGGACGAGCGCAAGCTGCAGGTAGCCAGAAACTGCGGCGCGGATGTCGCAATAGACGGCT
>JBMNOT010000019.1:0-15912 GCA_050943225.1 Christensenellales bacterium
TCGTGGGCAAGGGCGTGGTCAACAACAAGGTATCCAACCACTTCTTCAGGCTGCTGGAGAGTAAAGGAATACCCACGCACTATGTGGAGCAGCTTTCCGACCGCGAGACGGTGGTCAAAAAGGTCTCCATCGTTCCGGTTGAGGTAATCATACGCAACAAGGCGGCGGGCAGCTTCTCCAAACGCATGGGCATGCCTGAGGGCAGTATGCTGCTCTGCCCGGTGCTGGAGTTCAGCTACAAGAATGACGAGCTGGGCGACCCGTTTATCAACTGTTACTATATCCGAGCGCTGGGGATCGCCACCGACGAAGAAATAGATAAGATTACGGAATATTCGTTCCGTATAAACGACATACTGAGCGAGTATCTGAAAGGCTTTGGCGTGGAGCTGATCGATTTCAAGCTGGAGTTCGGGCGTTTCCATGGCGACATCATTTTGGCTGACGAGATATCGCCGGATACCTGCCGTTTTTGGGATATCGAGACGGGCAAAAAACTGGACAAAGACCGTTTCCGCCGCGACCTCGGTGACGTGGAGGAAGCGTACCGGGAGATCATCAGAAGGCTGATGGGGGAATAACATGCCGCACCGTATCATCATGCCGGAACGCTATGAACGCTGCAAACCCCTGGACGACTGTATGCACGAGGAGTGCGGCGTGTTCGGTATTTTTTGTCCGGACGGCAGTGTTGAGCCGGCCGAAGCGGCGTACTTTGGTCTGTTCGCGCTGCAGCACCGCGGTCAGGAGAGCGCCGGCATCGCTGTGGCCAAGCCGGGCGGCATCGATTATCATAAGGACATGGGGCTGGTTCCCGAGGTGTTTCGTAACGGAAGTCTGGACAAGCTGAAAGGCGGCTATGCAGCCATCGGCCATGTGCGCTATTCCACAACGGGCGACAGCCTGCTGACCAATGCGCAGCCGCTTGTCATCAGCTCCAAAAAGGGACAGCTGGCGCTCGCGCACAACGGCAACCTGGTCAACGCGCGCAGCCTGCGTGAGGAGCTGGAGAACGGCGGTGCGATATTCCAGACCACCATCGACACCGAAGTGATCGCGAGTCTGATTGCCAAGCACAGCGCAGACGGCATCGTCGACGCAGTGACGCGCACCATGGAGCAGCTTAAAGGCAGCTATGCGCTGGTGATCATGACGGGAGACTGCGTGATCGGCGTGCGAGACCCCAAAGGCATCCGGCCTTTGGCCCTGGGCCGGCTGGACGGCGCCTATGTGTTTGCTTCCGAGTCATGCGCGTTTGACACCATCGGCAGCGAATTCATCCGGGATCTGCGACCCGGCGAGATTCTGGTTGCCGACAGGAACGGACTTAAATCCTATCAGGGCATGCACGCTGCCGACTCGGCGCTGTGCCTGTTCGAATACGTCTACTTTGCCCGGCCCGATTCGGATATCGACGGCATAGCGGTTCACAGGGCGCGCGAACGTGCGGGCGAGTTGCTTGCGCTATCGAACACCGTAGAAGCGGATGTCGTCGCCGCCGTGCCTGATTCGGCGCTGTCCGCCGCGATGGGCTTCGCACGCCAGTCCGGCATTCCGTATACCAGCGCACTGTCCAAAAACCGCTATGTCGGCCGAACGTTTATCCAGCCGACCCAGGGCAAGCGCGAGATGTGCGTATCGATAAAGTTGAGCGTTTTAAAGCGCAATGTCCGCGGCAAGCGGCTGGTACTGGTGGACGATTCCATCGTACGCGGCACCACATCCAAGCGCATTGTCGAAATGCTCAAGCTCGCGGGCGCAAAGGAAGTGCACATGCAGATCAGTTCGCCGCCCGTTAAACACCCGTGTTACTTAGGCATCGACACGTCCACGCACGATCAGCTGATCGGCGCTTCTCATTCGGTGGAGGAAATCCGTAAGCTGATCGGCTCAGATACGCTGCATTTTCTGAGCCTGGAAGATCTGTTAAAGACGGTGGAGGGTGCGGCATGTAACTTCTGTACCGGCTGTTTTAACGGCGACTATCCTGAGGATGTCAGCGAACTGGTGGCATGCGGTAAAAAACGTGCTCTGGAGGAATGCTAACATTATATGAGAGCAAGTCGGCTCAGCCCTCATCGATGGGAGCGCTACCGGTATAAAATTAGTATAAATGAATGATTGCCTGTAAGGAGCGAATATGGGATATACTTATAAGGACGCGGGCGTCGATGTGGAAGCGGGATATGAAGCCGTCAGGCTGATGAAGCGGCACGCGCATTCCACGTATGATAGCCATGTGCTGCAGGACCTGGGATCGTTCGGCGGCATGTACGAATACGGCGACAACGTGCTGGTGTCCGGCACGGACGGTGTGGGCACCAAACTCAAATACGCCTTTGTGCTGGATAAGCACGATACGGTAGGCATCGACTGCGTGGCCATGTGCGCCAACGACGTCGTGTGTCACGGCGCGAAACCGATGTTCTTTCTCGACTACATTGCGACATCCAAGCTGGTTCCCCAGATGGCCGCGGATATCGTGAAGGGCGTGGCCGAAGGCTGCCGGCAAGCGGGCTGTGCGCTGATCGGCGGGGAAACGGCGGAGATGCCCGGGTTTTACGCGAAGGGTGAATACGACATCGCCGGTTTCTGCGTGGGCAGCGTTCCCAAAGATAAGCTCATCAACGGCAGCGGCATATGCCCCGGGGACAGGCTGATCGGGCTACGGTCCAGTGGCCTGCACAGCAACGGATTTTCGCTGGTGCGCAAGCTGATTTCGCCCGACAAGCGCGTGCTGACGCAACATATCGACAGCCTGGGCAAAACGCTGGGCGAGGAACTGTTGACCCCGACGCGCATCTATGTCAAATCCCTGCTGGCGCTGATGGACAGTTTTGAAATCAAGGGCGCCGCGCACATCACCGGCGGCGGCTTTATTGAGAACATACCGCGCATACTGCCAAAGGGTCTGGGCGCGCGGATTGAGCTGGGCAGCTGGGACATGCCGCTCATATTCAAACTGCTGCTCAATGATAACAACATAGAAACAGAGGACGCGTACAACACGTTTAACATGGGCATCGGTATGGTGATCGCCGTCAGCTCGGAACTGGAAACCGATGTGCTGGAAGCTGCAAAGGAGCTGGGCGAGCAGCCCTTTGCGATCGGCAGCGTGCAGGAAGGCGAGGGCGTCAGGCTGTGCGGATAGACCGGCTCGTTGTGATGGTATCGGGCGGCGGCACCAATCTGCAGGCAGTGCTGGATGCCTGCGCGGACGGGCGTATACCCGCCCGAGTCGTTGGCGTGGTATCCAGCAAGCCCGGGGTGTACGCTCTGGAGCGTGCCCAGCGTGCCGGCGTGCCGGCTGTGGTGATTTCGCCGAAGGATTTCGCGGACCAGGCCGCGCACGACGAAGCCGTCATCGAGGCCATCGAGGGCTTTGGCGGGCAGGCGGTGGTGCTGGCGGGTTACCTTTCCATACTGGGGCCGACGCTGGTGAACCGTTACCCGATAGTCAACATCCATCCGGCGCTCATTCCGTCGTTTTGCGGTAAGGGCTATTATGGACGGCGCGTGCACGAGGCGGTGCTGGAATACGGCGTCAAAGTTTCCGGCGCAACGGTGCATTTTGTGGACGAGGGCACGGATACCGGACCCATCATCATGCAGAAATGCGTACCGGTATTGGACGACGACACGCCCGAGACGCTGGCAGAGCGCGTGCTCAAGGTGGAGCACGAAATATTGCCCGCTTCCGTCGCGCTGCTTTGCGAAGGGCGGCTGCGCATAGAGGGGCGCCGGGTACGTGTTTTGCCGTAAGACCTGTATAGCGACAATTCAATTTGGAGGATAAATCTATGAAAAGGGCTTTTCTCAGCGTGTATGACAAGACGGGTATCGTTGAGTTTGCAACGGGGCTCCATGAGCTGGGGTTTGAGCTGCTCTCCACGGGCGGCACGCAGAAGGCGCTGGAAGCGGCGGGTTTGCTTGTAACCAACGTGTCGGAAATCACCGGTTTCCCGGAATGCCTGGACGGCCGCGTGAAGACGCTGCACCCTGCCATCCATGCGGGCATACTGGCGATGCGGGGCAATCCGGAGCATATGGCGCAGGTGGAGCAGCTGGGCGTCGGCCTTATCGACATTGTGGCGGTCAACCTGTATCCGTTTAAGGCGACGATATCCAAGCCCGACGTGACGCTGGAGGAAGCCATCGAGAACATCGATATCGGCGGCCCCACCATGCTGCGCGCGGCGGCGAAAAACTGGCAGGACGTCGCGTCCATTGTGGACCCGGCGGACTATGGTCGCGTGCTGGCCGAGCTGAAAGAGGGCGGCATTACGCGGCAGACGAAGTTCGACCTGTGCGTCAAGGTATTCGAACACACGGCAGCGTACGACGCGCTCATATCCGGCTGGCTGCGTCAGCAGAACGGCGGCGGGTATCCGGACAAGCTGACGCTGACGTTTGAGAAGCTGCAGGATATGCGCTACGGCGAGAATCCGTACCAGAGCGCGGCGTTCTACAAGGAACCGCTTAATACCGAGGGAACTTTGGCCGCGGCGGAACAGCTGTGGGGCAAGGAACTGTCGTTTAACAACATCAACGATACCAACGGCGCGCTGGACTGCCTGCGCGAGTTTGAGGATATTACCGTGGTCGCGTCCAAACACGCCAACCCGTGCGGCGTGGGCAGCGGATCCTCGGTATATGAAGCGTATATGAAAGCTTATAATGCGGATCCGGTGTCGATATTCGGCGGCATCGTGGCGGTGAATGCTGAGGTGGACAAGGCGACCGCTGAGGAAATGGTTAAAACCTTCCTGGAGATCGTCATTGCACCCGGCTTTACCGACGAGGCGCTGGAAGTGCTAAAGACCAAGAAGAACCTGCGCATACTGCGCCTGCCGGGCATCTCCAACAGAATACCTGCCACGGCGCTGGACATTAAGAAACCGCTGGGCGGGCTTATCGTGCAGCAGGTGGACGACAAGCTGCTGGAAGGCGAGTTGAAAGTCGTGACGAAAAAAGCGCCCACAGAAGACCAGATGAAAGACCTGCTGTTCGCATGGAAGCTGGTGAAGCATCTGAAGAGTAACGCCATCGCCGTGGCGAAGGATGGCCAGTCTTTGGGGCTCGGGCCCGGGCAAGTGTCGCGCATATGGGCGGCGGAGAACGCTTTGCAGAGGGCGGGCGAAAAGGCCCGCGGCTCGGCGATGGCTTCCGACGCGTATTTCCCGTTTGACGACTGCGTGCGGCTGGCGGCGGAGTACGGCATAGCGGCCATCATCCAGCCGGGCGGCAGCATCCGCGACGAGGATTCCATCCGGGCGTGCGACGAACTGGGCATCGCGATGGTGTTCACCGGCATGCGGCATTTCAAGCACTAAGGAGCAGTGCGGCATGAAGATATTCGTAGTGGGCGGCGGCGGCCGGGAGCATGCGATCATCTGGAAGCTGCGCCAAAACCCAAGAGTCACAGAAATACATTGCGCGCCGGGCAACGGCGGGATCGCAGACTTGGCAGTGTGCATGCCGATTAAAGCGACGAATATCGCAGCGCTGGTGGACTACGCAGACCGGCAGCGGTTTGACCTCGTGGTGGTGGCTCCGGACGACCCGCTGTATATGGGACTCGTGGACGTGCTGCAGCAAAAGGGCATCCGCGCGTTTGGGTCCACGGCTGCGGGCGCGCGGCTGGAAGGCAGCAAGGTGTACGCCAAGCACCTGATGAAAAAATACGGCATACCCACGGCGCGCTATGAGGTGTTCTCCGACTATGATGCCGCCTGTGCCTATGTGAAGACGTGCCCGATGCCGACCGTGATAAAAGCGGACGGCCTAGCGCTGGGCAAGGGCGTCATCATCTGCCAAACGGTTAAGGAGGCTCAGGCCGCACTTGACGACATCATGCAAAAGCGCGTGTTCGGCGACGCGGGCAGCCGTGTAGTGATTGAAGAATACATGACGGGCCCGGAAGTGTCGGTGCTGGCGTTCTGCGACGGCAAAACCATACTGCCGATGGCGAGCGCGCAGGACCACAAGCGCGCGTATGACAACGACCAGGGGCTTAACACCGGCGGCATGGGCGCGTTTTCGCCCAGTCCCAAATACACGGATGTGGTGCGCGCGGAGGTGGAGGAAAAAATCATCCGCCGGTCGCTGAACGCGCTGCAAAGCGAAGGCGTCGAGTTCAAAGGTGTACTGTATTTCGGCCTGATGCTGACCGAAGACGGGCCCAAGCTGTTGGAATACAACGCCCGCTTCGGCGATCCGGAGGCTCAGGCGGTGCTGCCGCGCATGAAAAACGATCTTTTGGATGTGATGGACGCGGTGATAGACGGCAGGCTGAACGAGGTGACGCTGGAGTGGGACGAGCGCAGCGCCGTGTGCGTCGTGCTGGCCTCGGGCGGCTACCCCGGAAGTTATCCCAAAGGGCTGCCCATATCCGGCCTGGAGCAGGTGAAGGACGCCATCGTGTTCCACGCGGGCACGGCCCGGCAAAACGGCGGTTATGTGACCGCTGGCGGCCGCGTGCTGGGCGTCACGGCAATGGGGAAGGATATCCCCGAGGCCCGGCTGAGAGCATACAGCGAAGCCGAAAAGATTTATTTTGAGGGCATGCATTACCGCAAAGACATCGGCGTCAAATAGTATTGGAATGAAAAAGAGAGCCGCTCGGCTCTCTGACTTTTTTCTTACAGATAAAACGCGCTTGCCACGATGCCCACCGCTTCGGTGGAGCGTTCGGATTCCACGCAGAAGCTGATCTTGGTTTCCGACGTGGTGATGATGGAGATGGCGATGTTCTGTTCAGCGAGGGCGCTGAACAGACGCGCAGCTACGCCTGACTGGCGCTCCATACCCGGACCTTCCACCGTGAGCTTGGATAGCGCATCGGTGGCGATGATCTCGACGCCGTCTTTTTTATACTTCTCCAGCTGCTTAAGGCTGCGCTTAAGGTCGGCGCGGGGGAGGGAGAACGACAGCCCGACGCGCCCGCTAAACGGAGCGGTCTGGCTGATGATATCCACCTTGACGCCCACTGAGGCGATGTCCGAGAACACGGAGGAGATCGTTTGAGGAGAAAACGGCAGGTTGGCCAGCGTGATCATCGCCTGCCCGTCGTCCTTGTATATGTTAGTGATCGCGTTCTGCTGTATCATGTCCGTCATGCTGTATAGGCCCGGCGGACGGGAGCAGATAAAGCCCGCGGCACGGAGCGCGCCCAGCGCGAATATGCGCGGAGATTGGGCGATGTGTTTAATCTCCAGAATTTCGTCGGTACTGATGAACATAACGGTATGGTCGCCGGGTATGGTGCCGCCGCGCACAGCATGCACGCCGATTTCACGCCCGCGCCTTTCGCTGCGGGAACAGCGGCCACATAGCAGCGGTTTGGGCGACATCATCGCGTTGTTGATGCACTCGGCCAAAGCCAGGGCTGTGCCGCTGGGGGCGTCCACCTTGCGGTTGTGGTGCTGCTCCACGATCTCGATATCGCAGTCCTCGCCCCAGAATTCCGCCGCGCGGCGCGCCAGCTCCATCTGTAGGCTGACGCCCACTGACATATTGGCCGCCATAAAAATGGGAATGTGTTCCGACGACAGCTTGATCTCGGCTCTGTCCGCCTCGGTATAGCCGGTGGTGGCGATCACAAGGGGAATATTTTTGTGCTGTGCATAGCCAAGATTAGCGGGCAGCGCTTCGGGGCGTGAAAAATCTATCAGTACATCAGCGCCGTCCGGGCATTCAAACGGGCTTTTAAATACCGGGAAGCTGTTTTTTATTGCATCCGGGTCTTTATCGACGCCCGCGAGAACAGAAAAGCCCTCCGTTTCGGCGATGACCTGAGCCAAAGTTTGTCCCATGCGGCCATTAACGCCGCAGATGATAATTTTCATAATAATCCTCGTACTTTCCGATGAATACTGTTTCCGATGGGTACTGCGCTGCACAATGTCAGGCGATGTCAAACCCCAGGGCGATCAGCTCATTTTTCAGGAGCGCAGCTTTGTCAGGGCTCATTTCGGTGAGGGGCAACCGCGGAATACCCACGGGTATGCCGATCATGTTGAGCGCCTTTTTGACAGGCGTCGGGTTAACTTCACTGAACAGCGCTTTGACAAGCGGATTGAGTTTAAACTGAAGCTCGCGCGCTTTCACCACGTCGCCGTTAAGATACGCCATAACCATATCGTGCGTCATGCGCGGCGCCACATTGGAGACAACCGAAATGACGCCGAGTCCGCCAACTGACAGTATGGGCACCACATGGTCGTCGTTGCCGGAATAGATCTCCAGCCCCGGGCATAGACGCGCCATCTCCACGATCTGGCAGATGTCGGCCGTTGCGTCTTTGGTGGCCACTATGCGGTCGCGTACCATCAGCTCTTTCATCGCAGCGGGGGTGACGTTGTAGCCCGTGCGCCCGGGAATGTTGTAGACGATCACAGGCAGCGGAGTAGCGTCAGCAATCGCATAGAAATGACGGATGAGTCCGGTCTGCGTGCACTTGTTATAATAGGGCGTTACGACCAGCAGCGCATCAACGCCCAGATCTGCCGCCTTTTTGGCCGCATCCACCGAAGTCACGGTATTGTTGGTGCCTGTACCGGCAATAACCGGTACGCGGCCGGCTGTTTGTTTTACGACGAAGTCGATGGCGGCATACTGCTCTTCCTTCGACATCGTCGACGCTTCGCCGGTGGTGCCGCACACGACCAGCGCGTCAATGCCGTTCTCGATCTGATACTCGATCAGCTGCTCAAAGACGGCAAAGTCGACGCCCTTGTCGTTAAACGGTGTGACCAGCGCTGTTGCTGCCCCTTTGAAAATACTCATACTGCCACGCTCCTTTCAATATTCCGGCGCTTGCCGGGAGGTGGTTTGGATAAACTTTAACGGTCGAAATACCCTTTTGCCGCCAGAAGTTCAGCCATCAGCACTGCACCGCCCGCAGCGCCGCGCAGCGTGTTGTGGCTCAGGCATACGAACTTGTAATCGTAGACCGCGTCTTCCCTGAGCCGCCCGATGGTCACGGCCATGCCGTTCTCCAGATCGCGGTCCAGCCGCGTCTGCGGACGGTTATCTTCCTCAAAGTAGTTGAGGAACTGCTTGGGCGCGCTGGGGAGATTCAGCTGCTGCGGAACGCCTTTAAATTCGGCCCAGCGCTGTTTGATCGTCTCGATGGACGGTTTTTTCGCGAACTTGACGAACGTGGCCGCCAGATGGCCGTCGGTCACCGGCACGCGGATGCACTGCGTGGTGATGACGGGTTTTTCCGTTGGGACAATCACATCGCCCTCAATGCGGCCCCATACCTTAAGCGGCTCATGCTCGCTTTTTTGCTCCTCGCCGCTGATGAACGGAATGACGTTGTCTATCATCTCCGGCCATGTGTCGAATGTCTTGCCGGCGCCGGATATCGCCTGGTAAGTGCAGGCCACCACCTGTTCCACACCGAAGTCCAGCAGCGGCGTCAGCGCCGGCACATACGACTGAATGGAGCAGTTGGGCTTAACCGCGATGAAGCCGCGCTTTGTGCCCAGACGTTTGCGCTGGCTGGCGATGATATCCACATGGTCCGCGTTCACTTCAGGGATGAGCATGGGCACATCCGGCGTGGCGCGGTGCGCGCTGTTGTTGGACACCACGGGGATTTCCGCCCTGGCGTAAGCCTCTTCCAGCGCTTTGGTCTGCGCTTTGGCCAGGCTGATGGCGCAGAACACGAAATCTAGGTGCCTGGCCGCTTCTATGTCGGCGGCGTCCTTCACGATCATGTCTGCGAATTTCTCCGGCAGGGGAGAGGGCATTGCCCAGCGCTCGGCCACCGCTTCCCTGTAAGTCTTTCCCGCCGAGTTCGCGCTGGCGCTCAGCAGCACCACGTTGAACCAGGGATGATCCGCCAAAAGCGACACAAAACGCTGCCCTACCATGCCCGTTGCGCCGACAATACCTACATTATGCTGTTTCATTTATATTATATCCTCCAGAAATTGTTGTCCCCGGTAGATAAAAAATGGCACGGATTTTTCATCGCGCACCACCACAAAATGCTTCGTGTATGACACGTTGCATCATTTGCTTACAGCTGCGCTCCGTCCGGACTTGGACGACAGTTGCATGGTTGTTCACCATACACCCAAGCAAAGCCACTCGGATGGATTTGCCTTCGGCAGTTTCCCCTTTCCCACTAACCTTAAGCGGCACCCGATGCCTCAGTTAATCATACTCTTGAAAACCGCGCCTCAACTGTATATCATGAATTGTTGCTATTATAACATCCGGTGCACAGAGCGTCAAGACTGCACGAAGAGCGAAGAAACTCGTTATCCATTTTATAGTATAGCTGGGCACGTTTTGACGCGCGCATTATTGTTGTTTTGACGGAGCTGTAGTATAGTGTGATTCAAGCTGACGGCTGCATAAACTGAAGGAGGGGCACTTTTGGAGTCTTATCGGTATCTGGCCCGGCGCTACAATGAGCTGATGGCTGATGTGGACTACGACGCCTGGGCAGGCTATATAGACCGGCTGTTGGGCGGCAGGCCGCTGCGTCTGTTTGAGGCGGGTTGCGGCACTGGCAGCCTGACGGGCCGCCTGTACGATAAAGGCCATGATATCGTCGCGTCGGATATCTCCGAAGAGATGCTGGGCATCGCGATGGAGGACGCGCGCCGCCACGGCCGCGATATCGTATTCGTGCGGCAGGACATGAGACAGATCAGTGCGGGTCGGCGCTTCGATGCGGTGGTCTGCGCCTGCGACGGCCCCAACTATCTGGACGCAGCGGGCCTGGAAGCTTTTTTCAGCGCCGCTTATCAGATGCTGGTTCCGGGCGGGCGGCTGCTCTTCGATATCAGCTCGGCGGCGAAGCTGCGCGCGATGAACGATGAAGTCTACTTCGATGACAGCGATGATGTCACCTGCCTGTGGCACTGCAGCTTTGATGAACAGCGGCGCGCCCTGACGATGGATGTCATGCTGTTCGTGCGCCGCGGCGAACGCCTGTACGAAAAGCTCACTGAGCAGCACGTCCAGTATGCCCATCAGCCTGCCGATATCGAGGCCGCGCTAAAAAAGGCGGGCTTTGCGCATACCGATACCTACGAAGCATTCACTATAAACCCCGCATCAGATAAGTCTCTTCGGATCCAGTTTATCAGCCGTAAAGAATGAACATACTTTTTTCGAACGGACTATGATATAATAAGCCGAAGGAGACGAAATGGCCAACAAAAAAAACGAGAAAAAAGTGCTCAGCTTCAATCAGCCGGCTGAGTTTTATATACGCAAAGCTGAAAAGCATATCGACGCAGGCAACCTGTTGCAGGCTTTGCAGCTTTACAGGAAAGTGCTGGGCATGGAGCCGGGCAATACCGACTACCTGCTCAGCATTGCGCAGGTGTATTCTGAGATGGGCCTGTACGCGGAATCCAACGACGTTCTGCTAAAGATTGCTAAATATGGCAACCCGCCCACCGAGTGTCTGTTTGCGCTGGGGTGCAATTATATGGGCATGGGCAATTACGATATGGCGGACGAGGCGTTTGAGCAATACCTGGCCCTCGATCCGGAAGGCGAATACGCAGATGATATCGACGAGCTTTTCGAGATGATCGAGGAAGAGGAATATGAAAACGACTGCGGGCTGCACGACATCAGCCGTCAGATAGTATACGAGAAAGCGCTTGAAGGCAAACAGTGCCTGGACAAGGGAGATTTTCAGACCGCCATTAAGCTTCTGGAGGAAGTGGTGGAGAAAGACCCCGCAATTTTTTCCGCGGTGAATAACCTGGCTTTAGCCTACTTCTTTGACGGGCGCAAGGAACAGGCCATCGAGGTGTCCAAAAGGGTGCTCGCGGCACAGCCGTATAACCTGCATGCCATCTGTAATCTGGCGCTGTTCTATTCGGATTTAAATGATCACGAGAGCGCGTCGGCCTATCTGGACAAAATTGCCGGCATCAAGGATATCAAGCCTGAGGATATGCACAAAGTTGCGCTCACTTATTGCGAGCTTGGACTTCATGATAAGGCGTATCGCTGGTTTTTGAAGTTGCTTAGCTTCCAGCCGTACGACATCCGCATACTGCATTTCTGCGGGCTTGCAGCCTACAACTGCGGGCTGTATGCCGAGGCGCTGGGCTTTTTTGTGAGGATACTCAAAATAGACCCCAAGAACAGCCTCGCGCTGTATTACAGCGCCCTGGCGCAGGACGATAAGAAAAACGGCGCCACCAAAAAACTGGAATACGTGTATCAGGTGCAGTTTGATGAGATCAAGCGCCGCATCAGCTATCTGAACGAGTGCCTGAAGCAGAAAGACGGCAGCCTGGAATACAAGTGGAAGCACGACAAGTATTTCCGTTCCATTATATATTGGGGCCTGCATTACGGCGACGAGTACATAAAAAAGATCGTGCTGGAAATCATGAGCATGTTCAGCGATGCCGAGGTGGAGGAGGAGTTCCGCGACTTCCTGCTGAAGAGCTCGGAAAAGGACGAAATCAAAAACGACATATTCATGTACTTAAAACGCATGGGCGCGCGTGAACCGTATGTGGCATATATCAGGGGCGCTATTGCGGAGGTGCGCGTTGGTATGGTATCGGAGGATATCAAGAATTTGCCCGCGCCCTTTGCCGAGGCGCTCAACACGTTCATCAAAAAAGCGCGGACGCGCTATGACAACGACTTTATCACGGCTGGCGTGGAACTACTGATATCGCTGGTCGCCGAAAGGAAGGACTCGGGCGCGTGGGTCCAGCGTCCCAGCGCCCTGGCTGCGGCGCTGGAGCGGTTCGTCAGCGAATTGATGGACTACAAACATCCGCCGCTTAAAAAAGATTTGATCAAAATATACGGCGTATCGTTAAGAACGCTGAACAAATACTATAAGATATTTTTTGAGGATCCGGGTGTAGGGGATCGCGATGTTGATTGATTTTGAGCAGAAGTTTGCTGATTACATCAGGGATTATATGCAAAAGCACCATATCGAGAACAAAGACGAGCTGGATGATATCGCGCCGGATCTTTACCTGGAATGGCTGGATATGCCGCAGGACTGGCTAAACGGCGTGTCGCCCAACGCGTATTTTGCGGCGATGGAGCCCCCCCAGCTCATCAGCATGCTTGGCCGATACGTGCTGTCCAATATAACGGTGCCCGGCTCTCTGCTCAACTGCATTGCCGATGGCCGCGAGAAGACTTACCCGCTGCTGATATCGCTGCTGAAAAACTACAGCGGCGAAAAAGAGGACATACTCCGGATCATAATCGTGCAGCTCATCGAAGAGATGGATATGGAGCACCCGTACGACTATTATATCGAAGTGATTGCAGGTTCCTCCGAGCAAAGCGAGTTTTCGGAAGCCTGCGCCGACGAACTGCGCAACGCCGGCCCCGACTACCTTGAGGCGGTGATGAACGCTTTTGAGCATGCCAGCAGTGCGTACGCGGCGGACTGCTTCCTTGACATACTGACCGACATGCCGTATGATGAGCGCACTTATAACCACGCGATGGAATGCTTTCTACTGAGCGATCAACAGCAGGCGTTTTATGCCCAATGCCTGGGCAAGATTGGCAATCCGCAGGCGCTCCCTGCGCTGGAGGAAGCGCTGCGGCGGGATAATATTCGGTATTATGACTATGTCGCTATCCGCAACGCGCTGGAGGCGCTGGGCGGGCAGGTGGATATCGAGCGCGACTTTTCCGGCGATAAGGATTACGATACACTGGCCGAAATGGAGAGCTGACATTGGCGATTACGTTTGAGGATATCATCCGGAACGAAAAGATCAGCAAGATGGTCAACCAATCCAACAAGGTGCTGGAAATGATTGGTTATACCGACCACGGCCCGCGCCATGTCGGCTATGTCAGCCGCATTGCAGGGGAGATACTGAGCAGGCTGGGCAAGCCTGATAGGCGCGTGGAGCTGGCGCGCATCGCCGGCTGGGTGCACGACATTGGCAACATGGTCAACCGAAAGCATCACGGGCTGAGCGGTGTAGTACTACTGTTCCCGATACTCTGCGATATCGGGTTTTCGGTGGACGAGGCATGCGAGATATGTTCGGCAGTGGGCTCTCACGAAGAGGAGACCGGCGCGCCCATAAGCGATATCTCGGCTGCCCTTATCATTGCGGACAAGGTGGATGCGCATCGCGCGCGCGTCCGTATGAAGAAGTATTCGCCGAACGATATTCACGACCGCGTCAACTATTCGATACAGTCTACCAAGCTCACTGTGTCGGGCGGCAACATCACCATCGATTACACGATGAACGACAGCGCGTCGCCGATGGAGTTTCTCAGCATCTATATGACGCGCATGCAGATGTGCGAAAAGAGCGCGCGCTTTTTAGGCTGTAGCTTCACGCTGCGCATCAACGGCGTTAAGCTCAACAGGTGGGATTCATGAGCGCAGCGTACCGGTGTTTTGCTTCCTGCGCCTTTGGGCTGGAGGCCGTCATGGCTCGTGAACTCAAAGATTTGAGATTCAATGATATCGCTGCTCGGGATGCCCGGGTTTATTTTTTGGCGGATGAGGCGGGTATTGCCCGGGCGAACCTGTGGTTGCGCACTGCGGACCGCGTGTATATCGAACTGGCGGTTTTTCCTGCCGTGACGTTTGACGAACTCTTTGAAGGCGTTCGGGCTTTGCGCTGGAGCGACTACGTCCCGAAAGACGCGGCATTTGTTGTCAACGCGGATTCTGCCCACAGCCGCCTGGTCAGCGTTTCCGATATCCAGTCTGTCGGCAAAAAAGCGGTGGCCGTCAGCTTGATGAAAGGTCATCGCGTACCCGTACTTCCCGAGACAGGGGTGCGCTACGACATTCATTTAAATCTGCTGCGCGACACGGTGTCCGTGTGCCTTCAACACCAGCGGACAGGGGCTGAACCGCCGCGGCTACCGCGTGGCGAATGTGGCTGCGCCAATGCGCGAAACCTTGGCCGCAGGGTTGGTGCTGCTGTCGGGATGGCGCGGCGGCGCTCTGGCAGACCCGATGTGCGGTTCCGGCACCATTCCCATCGAGGCGGCCATGATTGGCAGCAACATAGCGCCCGGACTCAAGCGTGCTTTCGACGCAGAAGCAAGCCTGGCCCAGCTTCACCAGGGCGTGGCGCGAGGAGAAGGCCGTGGCTGAGCAGCAGCGCTCCGCCGAAACGCCTGTCATTTTCGCTTCCGACATCGATCCCAAAGCTGTGAGCGCAGCTGACAGGAACGCCAAGGCAGCGGGCGTGGATATCCGCGTTTTCAAGGCAGATGTGCGTGATTTCTCGCGGTCCGACTGTCTGGTGCTGGCCAACCCGCCGTATGCGCAGCGGCTGGGTGAAAGGGAAGTTGTTCACCGGCTGTATGCCGATATGGGGCGCGCTTTGGCCGGCGTGGGCAGAAAATGCATCATTACTGCCGACGAAAGTTTTGAGCGATACTTCGGCGCCCGCGCAACAAAAAGGCGAAAGCTGTACAACGGCAACATTCGCTGTACTTTATACCAATATTACCGGTGATGGGTTTTTTATTGACTTGCGCCGGATTTGTGGTATATTAGTGTGTGCTTGTGTACCCGTAGCTCAGTCGGATAGAGCGTTGGACTCCGACTCCAAAGGTCAGAGGTTCGAATCCTCCCGGGTACGCCAAATCATGATAATCCGAACCTTTTCCTCATCGGGGAAGGGTTCGGATTTGTTGTTTATTTGCATAAAATGAAAGCATAGGTAGTGCTAAAATGAAAAAGACTTCCCATATCGCACTTCAAAAATCCGCAGGTACTGTCAAGAAAATTTCGCAAATTTGGTTGCCGCCTGGTGGCCCGCAGCTAACTGATAGCTGAACCGGCTTCTTCTTTCAGCATCTCGTCCAGGTGTGTCATGCTCATATATCGCCTGGTGCCCCAGGCCTTACTGGCAACGTGCCTGAGACGGGCACAGACCAGCATCAGTGCGGAAT